>JBGTAU010000451.1:0-13467 GCA_041749675.1 Rhizobiaceae bacterium
TTGCCGTCTGCCCATATGCGCCGGACATGCGCAATTTCGCCTTCACAGATTGCAACTGCAAAATTTGCATAATAGCTATAGGTTGTGACCTTCGGGCCGCCGCCTTTTGATCCTTGACGTTCCGTTTTAGAAGCCTCCTCAAACCGCGTCGCCCAGATCAGCGTTCCCCCTTGGCGCACTGTACCGTAGGTGCGGGCCAAGGGCGCTCCATCTTCTCCGGTCAAAGCTTGCGGTGATGAAAGCCGTTGACCTTGTATGCGGCGTGTCGAGTTGATCAATGATTGGTCAATTAGATACCCACCATACGCGCCGGCCGCCGCACCAATTGTAGAGCCGACCGCACCAAAAACACTGCCAAGGTAAGACCCTGCAGCTTGCAGCAATAGTGTTGCCATTCGTCAAACTCCAGCTATCGGCGGAAAATCAAAGAGACCGGCGATGCGCTTTCGCCATTGTGATACGAGTGGTGAAATGATGACGGCGCTGCGTTCGTAGGCGTGGATGAACCGGTCGTCACCAAAATAGATGCCCAGATGTTTGGCCGGATTTCCTGCACGCCAGCGAAAAAGGATCAAACTTCCCGGTTGTAAATCTTGCGCAGGCAAGAAGTGCCTTTTTGCGGCCTCCAACAAACTTTCTTGCCCACTGGCTTCCGCCCAATCCATGGAGTAAGGGCCAACCCTTTCTGGCTCGCTTCCATACAGTTCGCGCCAAACACCGCGCACCAAACCAAGGCAGTCACATCCAATTGCTTTTGATGATGCTTGGTGCCGGTAGGGTGTCCCGAGCCATTGATTTGCAATCTCGACAATAAGTTTTCGTTGTTCAAAATTTTCCATCATGGCACCAGCGGCATGCCATCGAATATCCCGTTCCCGTCCACATAGGAATAAACGGAATCATTACCTGGAAGATGAGGAAACCCTTGAAAATTCAGTTGATTGGCGAATTTTTCTTTGCATGTTTTGAAGAATTTATCGCAACCACTTGTGATGCGAAAACTGTCGCCGACTTCTATATTTTGGACCGGTGGCAACCAAACGGAAAGCGAAGCACCGGTCCAATTTTTTTCATGCTGCGCAACCTTGTTTGTCAAGCCTGTGTTGGCGCCGGTCAACCATTGCAAAGTACCGCTTTCAAACCAATTTTCTTCAAAACTTATCAATCCGGATGCGTTGAAATCTGTCGAGTTGACGACGGAGGTCACAACACCATCAGCCTGAAAATCACCCGAGTTCACGAGTTTTTTGCATCGGTCGTCGCCTAGCTCCGCATCGCAATTGCGCCGCACGATGCGCCCGCGCTTTTTGTCCAATGCCTGCGTTATACTTTGCAGTTCAACCGTAAAAGTACCGCCGCTGATTACAATTTTGCCAATTTTCGATGTGCGTAATAAGACAAATTGAGTTGGATCACTCCAATTGACCAGTAATGTTTTAACTTCGGCATCGTCGAATTTTCCGTTGCGCAAATCCGTATCGCTGATCTTATCAGAGCGCAGTGCTCCCTCTACATCCATTGTCGAAACGGCCAAACCGAGTTCTGCTTCTGCTGCTGTGGCATTGAAACCCGTTTGTGGATCGTAGATCACAGCCTCAATACTCAGTGCTTCATCATGATCGGTAAAACCAAATATCGCACCATCCTTGCATACAATCTTCCAACAATAAGCCAGTGTCGTCACATCTTGCGTGACATGTGTTTTCAGGGCCAAAGGCAATTCAATCATGAGAGCACCTCGATTAAAGCAATCGTCGGCACTTCACCGGCGTTAAAAGCTGTGAGATTGACGCTCAGCGCTTCACTGGCAAATCGGACTTCAACATGAAACTCAAACCCCGTCGTTACCACAGCATTCAACGGTGGAATTTTGCTTTGAATAAAAACAATTTCGCCAGTCGCCGCATCAAAACTAAAGTCAGTCGCATTGGATTGAATACCGTTGACCGCGACTATTAAGCTGCCCTCGACGGGTCGTTTGACGAGGCGCAGATAAGCATTCTCGCTCAATCCATACCTCTTAATCAAAGCAAATCGCGCCTCAATGCCGTCGCCAATGCCAAGTATCTGATCACTTGCTTGTATTGCCGCGCCATCATTGCGCGAGCTATTGTCGATTGGATCACGAAATCTAAATGACGTGGTTGGTCCACGTCGTGCTTCGTAAAAATCCATAACCGTGCGCACATCCTGCAGCGAGCGCACGCCCGTGCCGACGTCGAAAGTTCGCCTTGATCTTGCAAGGCGCAGATTTCGTTGCTCGCGGCCCGAAGCCAGCGCGATCACTTCAACTTTGCGTTCACTGGTGATGCTGGCACCAAAAGCAATGCGCAATGGAAAGAGTACATCCTGATATGACGGAATGGCCATTGTTCTTCCTTAAAGATAGCGGCTGCCGCGGTTGGCAGCGCGTGCAACAACTGCAGACACTTGAGCTTGAGATTTGACAAATGAAGCGGCATTAGGCGTGGAAATATTCACCACAATGGATTGCCCCTGCCCGCCACCGGCCATGGCAACACCCAGTTTTCCGTCCGTGCCGCGCTGCAGTGGCATGATCGCTTCCGCTCCCGCCTCACCCATCAAACCTAATTGCCCGCCATTTGGAAAATAGGTTGGCGAAGAGATCACACCGCCGGAGGCAAAAGCTTGTACTCCTCCGGTCAAGCCACCTTTTGCAAATGGCGTGATGGCGCCAAACAGGCTTGAAAAAGCATTGCCAAGCAATCCTTGAAGTGGCTTCAATCCAGCATCGAGTGCAACACCTGCAAGACTAAGGGCCACTTGCCGCAATGTGTCTTCCAGACTTTTCCCAGAAGTCGCCGCTCCTTTTAATGCGCTGGTCAAAACCGATCCGAATTGTTTTGAGCGATCTTCCAAATTTTTGAGGGCCGTCTCAAGTCCATCTGTGTCTGCACGAAACTCAACATCAATCACTTCCTTCATTGCAGTTCCTCTTTGTCTGGGTATCGCTGTTGCAATTCGTCAAATGCCGCGCGCGTTGGTGCATTTTGCAATGCGCGGTAAGGCGTCAATGAAAATGTGAGTTCACGCGGTGTCATGGACCAAAATTGGGAAGCGGAAAGCCGCAATACGCCAAAGGCCAGACCAATAACTTGATCCCAAGGAAAGGCTTGGCGTACTGCGGCGTCTAAGGGTTTGCTGGGGTATCTTTCTGCGCGGTTGCATTGTCGCCATCAAACGTGGCGACAAGCAATCGTGCGACTATGTCTGCAAACCCCGAAAGTCCGCGCTGCGTCTGCATCGACGCAACCTCCCGCATTGTTAGCGCACTGCCACCGCCATTGAGACCCGCTGCAATAATCGCAATCATATCATTTGCAGATAGCCGTCCAGAAGCGAACCGGTCGCCTAAAGCGACAAGATCTGTGACACCAAAAGCTGACTCCAGTTCTGCCAGTGCGCCCAGAGTCAGGCATAGCCGCCAGTCCTTGCCGTCGAGTTCAGCACTGATTTCACCACGCCGCGTATTAACCATCATGTTGTCACCGCAAAATTCATGAGGCCTGCTGATTCCAGCGCGATTTCAAAGGTAAGTTCGCCATCATGATTGCCGGCATATTCAAGTGCGGTGATCAAAAAAGGGCCGGCAACAGTACCAAAATCTGGAATCACAACCTGCCAATCGCGCAATAATCCAGCGAAAAATGCGGCGCGAACATCGCCATCAGATACAGCATCTTTGAAAATCCCAGAGCCTGTTAAAGAGCATCGCTGCACACCGGCTCCCGATAGTAATTCGCGCCAACGACCGGCGGACTCCGAGTCCGTGACATCCACACCTTGCGTGTTGAATGCTATCTTTTTAGTTCGCAAGCCAGCTACTGTGTTGGCTGTTCCGCCGCCCTGTGGTACCAGTTTCAATAGTAAATCTTTGCCCTTTTGCGTGGCCATGTTCACATCCTATTTTATTTGAATTCAATGAGTTGACGAATTTTCCGAATAAATCGATTCCGTTCAAAGCGTGACTGCTTCTGTAATCACCCGAAAACGAAGCGTGCCCTGATACGCTGCCACTTGTTCATTGTAGGCGACATCTTCAGATTGGAACCGAAGTGAAACGATGCGCATCCCGTCGTGAGTTGCAGCAATGTTTTCCAAACTAAGGCGCATGGCGTTGAGTATGTCCAATGTCTCTTTGCGTCCCCCTTTTCTTGACCAAACATGCGTCGAGAATAGATGTTCGTGCGCCAACTCACTGGCAGTACTTGCATCAAATGCGCGCGTTATTCCAAGCGTCACATAGGGTAGGACTGCGCCGTCGACGGGGCGATCGTAGATCTTTGCGCCACCGGTCAAACCACTGAGAACCGCATCAGCGGCAAGGTGTGTAAAAACGGCTTTTTGAAGTTTTACCGTATCACTGGACATCTTGAACTCCTGGATTAGTCTTCGAAAGTGGCTCACTTCGTTTGGCGTCAGGCGGATCAAACGGGTTCATTTGCCGTGCTGGATTTTCCAAGAATTCAATTTGTCGCCATCGCAATGCGCGCACCAATCCGTCGAGTGTTAACTTCATCGTGACATTCATGGCCGCTCCTCCAACACAAGGCACGACAGGTAACGGCCTGTTCCATCGAGGTCCGAAACAAGCTGGATCAGATAGTGGGTGTTCGCCCGGGTTAGTTGCTGCCCGGCTCGAATGTCATCACGATATCGCAACACGATGCGGTGACTTGCCTCTTCAATTTGTCGTGCAGCAAAGCGTTCGGTACGCGGCGATGTGGCTTCGATGGACGCCCATACGGTCGCGTTATCGATCCAAGTTATGACAAAGCCTCCGCACCCGTCGGCGCTTTCTGTGGCGCTTTGCAGGACCAATTCTGTGCGTAGCTGGCCGGGATCCATAAAGGTCAACTTCATGGTCAAAGCTCCATGCTTCGATAACGACGAATGATGCGCTCATAACCGTCAGGCCAAGATGCGAGTTGACCTCCGGTTTCCCCTGTTCCACGGTGTTCGAACCAAAACGCCACCAGCAAAAGTATCGCGCGCTTCAACCCATCGGGGACATCTACACCGGTATTTCCAAATCCCGCGCGGAAATCGATTTCAACTCCATTCATTGCGGCGGTTGGGTTGCCAATGGATTCAGGTCGGGCGAAACGGGCGGGACGTGATGCGCGATCAAGTTGGCTGGCACTTGGAACGCTCGAAACTGGCGTGCCAAGTGCATCGAAGACAGTCACTTGACTGATCTGTTGCACCGGATGTTTAGGCAGGCGCACCACACCACTCGTTGGCCATATATCGAGATAGAGTCGCCAATCTTGGGTAATCAGCACGATGCCTGTTGCGGCCTCGACTTCCTCACGGGCGGACGCAATTAAAGTCGCAATCAACCCGTCTTCGTTTGTGGAAGTTACGCGCAAATGCGCCTTCGCTTCGCTCAGCGTTACCGGCTCAACAGCAGGGGCCTGCAGTCTCGTCATTACCATGATTTTTGTGCTCACTTTTGAAATGAAAAAGGCCCCAGTGAAAACCAGGGCCAAAGTATTGAGTTTATGCTAGAACGATCAGCTCACAGCGCATTTCAGCAGTTTGATTGCGTTGAAATCCTGTACGCCGCCGCCAACGCGCTTGGTTGTGTAGAACAACACATATGGTTTGGCGGAGTACGGATCACGCAAGATGCGCACGCCCAAACGATCCACCACGAGATAGCCGCGATTGAAGTTTCCAAAAGCGATTGGTGTTGCATTGGCGCCAATGTCTGGCATGTCTTCTGCTTCCACCAATTTGAAGCCCATGAGCGTTGCTTCGCCGCCTGCGTTTGCTGGCGGTTGCCACAGGTAGTTTCCCTGCGCATCCTTCAGCTTTCGCACCACCGCTTGCGTTTTGCGATTCATCACCCAAGTGCCGTTTTGGCGATATCCGGCCCGCAAGGCATAAACTGTGTCGATCAACACATCCGAAGCATTGGTTATTGGCAGGCCGCCAGCGGCACCGGTTGCGATGTAGCCAAGGTTACCCCACGTCCAAGCCGATTCAGCAACATTTGAGTAGTTGAGAAACCCACGCGGCTTGTTCACGCCATCACCATTGATGAAGGCTGTGCCTTCTTGCTCAGCAAACACCGCTTCCACTTCCGATGCCAGCCAACTGTCAATGTCGACTGCGCTATCGTCTAGCAAAGAAGACGTTGCCGCCGGCATTGCGTAAAGTTCCATCGCTGGAAATTGCAGCTCGGTCAAAACCGGCGTGTTGCTTTGGCTACGAACTGCCGTTTCAGCGGTCCACCCGGCCGCAAAACCGGATGTCGCAAACGGCTTCTTCAAAGTGCCAGCTGAAATCTGGCGCACTGATGAAATTGCACGGATGGGTGACAGCAGCGAAAGGCGTTTGCCAATTTCAGTTTCAATTTCGCTTGGCACCAAATATCCACCATCTGAGGCCGTGCCTACAGACATTGCCTTGGCTTCCAACTGGTTCATGGCGCGCTCATCGCCGCGGCGCACATAGGCGTCGAAGGCGGACTTGTGCTCGCTGGGTTCAGCATTGTGCTTTGCGTCTCGGCCCAGCGGTGGGCGGCTTTGCTTCAGCGAAAGCTGATCCATTGCCTTTGAGATCCGATCCACTTTTTCAACGGTAATTACGTCCGCTGTCATGCGTTTTTCAAGTTGGTTTAGCCGTTCGTCATTGGCTTCCTTGAAGCCTTCAAAGGCGTTCATAAAGTCGTCAAATGCGCCGGTCACATCGGCGCTGAGTGCCTTTGTCTCCGGTGCGTTATTTGGTTGCGGTGTCTGCATGTTTAGTGTCCTTTGTTCGCCAAGCGGATAGCTGCACTTTGAATGCGCTGTGTCAGCTTGGCATTGTTGTGTGTTGCGGCTTCCCGCCCGCGCTTTACGTTCGCAAAACCCTTGGCGATGACGCCGCGTGCTTCGCTTCGAGAAAGCCCGGCATCCCGCCTGAGCCAAATTTCAAATTCGCGGATCGAAGGCAGGTCCGCCGCTTTCACATCTGCAATGCGCGCACTGGGGAGCATCGGAAAAGTCACAACGGACACTTCCCATAAATCCGCTTCTAATATCCGGCGCACGCCATTGCTTGCATCTTTTTGTGATCGGATTGTTTTGAAACCTATCGAGAGACCATCCAATGCTTTTGCTCGCATGAGCGCTAAGACCTCGCGGGCGCGTGCGACTTCCAGCGCCAGCTTGCCCCTCACAAAAAGCCCGCTTGCGTCCTCACGAATATCCAACCACTGGCCGATCGGTTCATTGGGGTCATGCTGAAAAAGCATTCGAATGTTGCCAACACCGCGCACTTTGAGCGATTTTTCAAATGCACCTTTGCTCACACTGTCGCGGGCCAAGTCCGTGACATTAAACAAACTTGCATAACCAGAAAACTCGCCCTCTGTGCTCACGGTTTCGAGTTTAATGTCGGTGAACTTGAATTCATTCATACTGCGATAGTGTTCACTGCCCATGGCTGTTTTCCTTATTGCGATCTTGCGACCATTGGCGCGCAATGCGAGCTGCCACACCAAGACCCCACCAAGCACTAAGGCTTGCCAGTGTTGACCCCGTCAGCATCATTTCAAACGCGCCGATTTGCCCGCTTAGCCCAAGTTCACTGGCGAGTTTCAATCCGGCAATACCGCCAAACATCAAACCACTGACCACCCCCACAGCAAAGCGCAGAGCCGCTTCTCGTTTTGTAACAGGCACCATAAACGCCAGAGAAACTGCAGAGCCAGAAATCGCACCTGCTAACTTCGCTCCGCCTAAAATTGCACTTTCAGGAATTCCGCTCATGCTCTCGTTCCCTCCGTTCCGACTGGTTGATAACCAACAGCTTCACGCTTTTCATTCTCACTTAAAAAGTCGGCAGCGCTTACCCTGCTCCACATCGCGGCGCGATCCGCGCTCAGCGCATCGACGCCATCGGCATTGACGACAAACTTGAGCTCTTGCCCATGCAGTGCGCCAAGCCAATTGGAAAATGTGGAGGCGAGCCGACTAGCCAGTGGCAACACGGTCAGCCTGAAAAAAGCGCGGTTGGCCTCTTGATAGTTTGCATACGTCGCGTCCCCTGGCAGGCCAAGCATTAATGGCGGCACGCCAAAGGCCAGCGCGATGTCGCGAGCTGCGGCATTTTTGGCCTCAAAGAAATCCATGTCCTTGGGCGTCAAACCCATCGGCTTCCAGTCAAGGCCGCCTTCCAGCAACAGCGGGCGTCCAGCTTGCTTTGCGCCTTGATAGCCTTCTTGCAGCTCTGTTTTCAGCCGCTCAAATTGATCACTTGATAAGTTTCCGCCGCCCTGTGGTGCATAGACCAGTGCGCCCGATGGCCTCGCCGAATTATCAATCAGCGCTTTATTCCATTCACTTGCACTGTTGTGCACATCAACTGCCATCGAGGCAGCCGCTAAGGGGGCGAAACCACAAATGTCGTCCAGTGGGTGATAATGCAAGACATGGCATCCCGCTGCCACATCGCCGTTTTCACTATCCAAGCCGATGGTGCGCCGCGCTGCCCCACTGCGCCAAACCAAATTGACCGGCCACCCATTGGCGTCCGTTTCAATGCTTATTTTATCGGGGCGTAGGAGATGCAGTTCAACGTTTTCTAAAACGCCAGAGCGCTCGATGAAAGCATTGCCGGACAGAAGGAGCTGGCTCACCAGCGCTTCAATAAACGTCGATCGGTCTTGCCGCGCATTTGGTTTTTCTAAGAGCGTTAGCAGAGGATGGGCGCTGAGTTCTTGAGCGCCTTCAAACAACATCCAAGGAATATCAGCCACCGCCTCCGAAACCATTTTAACAGCGCGATAGGCCACAGGATTTTTAAGATAACTCTCTTTAATCAGTGACACCGTATCGCGGCGCGTCCACCGTGCCGCGCCTTGTTGCTCAATTTGCACGAATCCGTAGCCGCCCATCTTTTGTACCGGCGCATTTGTCCGTTCCGCGCTTTTGCGCGGCCATAGCCAATTCATGTTCATGTGATTTACCTTGTTGTCGGTGTTGTCTTTTACAGTTGCCGAACCCTTGGCGCGTCTCTCTTTGCCAGCATCAGCGCGTTGATCGCCCACACCAACGCGTCAATGCGATCAGGCGAATGCCCATTGGCCATGCCATCAGGGCCGAAATTACACATCTCATCTTCCAAAAGCGGGAAGTAGCCAGCGTGGCGCACCCTGCCCTGTTCATAAAGCGCCGCCACCGGTTCAGCGCGCAGCCACTTGCCGCGCTGCGCTCGCACACCGGTCACTGGAACCAAAGGATCAATCGTTCGGATCACGGTCTCCACCATGTCGCCGCCTTGGTTGATCTCTGCGATAATGCGATCAGCCTTTAACTCGTGGTACAACTGCACCACCCGCGTTGCCCAGACTTGTGGTGATGCTTGCTTGAGTGAGCCGTCGGCTAAAACATGGGCAGTGCCTTGATCATCGAGCCCAACGGCAATGATCCCACACGCATCCGCCTTCTTTGTCGCAGATGCTGGTGGATCGACCGCAACAACAATCCTCCCCAAATTGCTTGGCATTTCGCCGCGCAGACTTTCAATTTGCCCACGTTTCCACATTGCATCGTCGCGATCTTCGATCAGTTCACCATCAAGTTCTTGGCGTCCTAACCGTGTACCGGCAAACTGCCTGCGCATATTGGCTAGAAATTGCGGTGCGAGATTCATCGCATTTTCATCCGTTCGAATCCGCGTCACCGTAACTTGCGGGTCAGCAATCAAGCGTTTTAGGAGTGGCACAGGCCTTGGCGTTGTTGTCACCAGCACGCATGGTCGCTCGCCCACCCGCAATCCAAATTGCAACATATCCCAAGTGGCTTCTGCGTTTTTCCACTTCGCCAGTTCATCGCACCAAGCGCCTGCAAACTGTGGTCCCCGCAAGCTTTCGGGGTCTTCTGATGAAAACATATGCGCAACCATGCCGGTTGATTCCCAAATCAGCCTGCGCCGCGACGGCTCAAATCGCGGGCGACCTGCCCGCGAACTGGCTAATATTCCTGCTGGTCCCTCCACCATGACTTCGCGCACATCTGCAATCGTCTCGCCTACCAGTGCCAACGGTCCGGTTTTGAGCGCTGCCATGGGTGCGTAGCCAAGCGCCAGTCCATTGATCCATTCCGCGCCAGTGCGGGTTTTGCCTGAGCCGCGCCCACCAATGAGCACCCAAGTTTCAGGCCGGTCCAACCGTATTTGGTTCACCCGACCGTTGATCATCCATTCCGGCGCCGCTGTGTAAATCTCCGTTTCGTTCAGTTGACTCAAGGACGATATCTCGTGCTTTTTGCTCTGCAAGTTCATGCACCCGCTTTTCAATTTTCTGGAGAATACGTGCTGTTTCACTCGGGTCTTTTTGCGCATTAGGCTGCGTTTCCAGTCCGATGGTTACAGCTTTGCTGTGTAGTTCCACTAGTTTTTCCAAATGTTTCGCCGCAGCGCCGACGCCTTCGATGCGTTTGAGTGTGAATGCATCAATATCCTCCACATCGTCCACCGCTAAGATTTTGCTCAATTTCCACATCAACTGCTCAATCGTAGTGCGCAGTGCGTTTGCATTGACGACCCCAAATTGTTCAGCTTGCATGTCACCATCCAAATTCGTTGACGCATCGTCTGCGCCCAACACATTGATGGGTATTGACTGCTCTTCTTCCTTCGCTGCCTGCCCTCGTAAATAGGCCGTTGATACCTTACGCAGTGACCACCCAACCCGTTTTCGATTGCGCGTAATTTGTGTGTCGCTGCATTGCGCAATTCTTGCAATCAAACGATCCGGCACGCCATATGTTGCTTGCGCTTGCGCAATGGCTTCAAAGGCGGCAGCAGATAAAGTATTCGCATCAACCATGGCGCATCCCTTCTGCCATTTTGCCAACAAAAAAGGCGGCACGGAAAACCGAACCACCTTCTTCAAACTTTAAGTCACATTCTCAAATAAACTTGGCAGGCCAAGATAACTTGATTTCCAAAGCGCCCTTCGAACTCTTCGTTCGTTTTCTACGCAAATTTCCGACTATGACATACTTCTACACGAACACCGCCGCGCCGTCAAGGACTATTTTCCTAATTTCATACGTGGCAAAAGTGGAGTGATTTTGTTGAAGCAAACGGTGACAGGCCGGCACAGGAAATTGAGATCACGCCTCAGATGATTGAGGCGGGGGTGCGGGAGTTTATTACCTACACTTATTCTGAACCGGCGAGTAGAATTGTCGAAGCTGTGTATCTTATGATCGAGATTGAACGCCGTGCTTTGTGGCGCGGTCAACAAGATCCTTTAGATATCCCAAATATTCCTTTGCGAACAAAGGAGGAGAAGTAGGGTCTAAGGCGACCCCTTTATAATTGTCAGGAACTGGAAATGTGTTTTTGTGTTTTTCGTCAAAAATCTCCATTAAAATTGGTTTGGCTGTTTGATCTATTAGAAAGGGTCTTTCTCCATTTTCAGATTCAAGCATTTCTGGGGCAAAAATTACTTTTCCGTCTCTAAATTCTATTCCTACTGACGAAGTGCGCAAAGTAAATATTTGGCCGTTTCCGTCGAAGTGTCTTCCTTGTGAGACTAAGCCTAGAGTTGGCAAAGAGTTGTGTTGTTCTGCATTTCTCGCTTGGTACATATACTGTAAGAAATTGTCGTTCCTAGCTTTTCTCGTTTCCGTCCCATACCATTGTCTAAGTTGAGATGATGTTCGACAAGCTCCCTCAAGGGAATGGATTACTGAACCAGATTGTCTCAAAAAGTTTGCCCAATTCGACTGAATCTGGTCATGCCCTGACGCATAAAATAATTCCTGGTAAGCGATTTCGGCATTATTCAAACAATCCATTATCTTACGAATAGAGATGTGAGGCAATTTTGACATTATGAGTGACCCCGAGAAAAAAAAGAAGATAAATTCAACGACACGCTCAAGCGGATGCTTAAAACCCCGCCGAAGTTGCACGCTAGCCAAAAAGGAAATTCAAGTCACACGGAAAAAGCGAAGCTGTCTAAGACTTCGCCTTCATCTTCCTCTTCCGCAAAGCAATGATTCGACGCGCTTTTTGTGTAGGCGTGATTGGCGTCACCAATCCGCCGATAGGTCAGGCGCTTTCCACCGATCATTGAAAGCAGGTCGTTGTGGCGTTCTGTGTCTGACGCCTTGAGCGCAGTGCGGCGGTTATAACGGAAATCAAATTCCGCAAGGTAGCAATGCAAATGTGCTTCGCCGCAATGTTGGTAAATGCCGATCATGCCGCGCTTGAATACGGAAAACATACCGTCGATTGAATTGAATTGCACCACGATATCGCCTTCGTAGCGGACGTAATCACCGGCTGCATGATTGGTTGTTTTGTGCGAGGCGTATGCCTCTCCAGTGCGAGTATAGAGACGCGACGAGCCCGTATGAAGGTTTGAAGCACTATTTTCCTAAAACCGCAGCGATAAGATTATTTTCTTATCGGACAGCAATTCGTGAAAAACTGGTTCGTTTTGCGATCCTATTTCAGCTTGCCACTTGCATGAGCCAACATCGTGTACACCTTGCCAGTATCAGACGTCAGGTAGGTTTGCGTCATGATGTTGTCGCGATCATTGCGGGCAACGTCTTGCAACAGGCGTTCGAAGTCATCGATATAGCGATCGACTGCGTTGCGGAAATCGCCGTCGGTTTGGTATTTGCGGCGGATATCATCAAAAGTCTGCTGTCCTTTGATTGTATACAAGCGGCGTGTGAAGACATTGCGCTCGCCGCGGCGATAGCGATCCCAAAGATCAACCGAGGCTTCATGATCAATGGCACGTGCGATATCCACCGACAATGAATTCAATGATTCTACAACATGAAGCGGCGAACGGTTTGCCGGTGGCGGCGTTGGTCGCGCAGGCGCTTCTTCGCGTGATGCACGGTGCAATAGGTCAGATACCCAGCCGCCAGCAGCCGGTGCTGTATTGGCAGATATCGTTCCACGCAATGCCGGCTCGGCAGTACGGCGCGGCGCTTCACGCACGGGTTCCGGCGCAATTTGTTCTGGTGCGCGCACTTCTTGGCGCGGCGCTGGCACCGTCGCGACGCGGGCGTTAGACGCGTTTGATACATCAAAAGCGCGACCGGACTTGCCAACAATTTCGGAAAGTTCTTTCAACGCATTGATTTGTTCAGAAACGGCACGACGCATGGTTTGTGTCGACAGCTTGGTTTCTTCCGGAAGGTCTTGAACACCCTTACGCAATTCTGCGCGGGTCGCCTCAAGCTCGGCGCGCACTTCTGCAGACGCTCGGCGTGCGTCTTCTGGCATTTCTTGAACGCCTTTGCGAATTTCAGCTTTAGTCGCTTCTAGCTCAGCGCGAATTGCATCCGAAGAGCGACGCATTTCGACTGGCATGTCCAGCGCACCTTGCTTGATCTCAGCCTTGGTGGCCTCAATTTCAGACCGGATTTCGCTCGCGGTACGGCGCATGTCTTCCGTCGCTTCAGCAAATCGCGTTGT
>JBGTAU010000452.1:0-4956 GCA_041749675.1 Rhizobiaceae bacterium
TCGACAAAGCAAGCAGCACATAAAGAATGCACAGCACCGCAGATGTCCAAATCGCATTCACCGGAGTACGGTATTTTGGCGACACGGAAGCAAGTGCCTTTGAGCCAACAGGCATGCCGTCATCGCGTGAGAATGCGAACAGCATACGGCTCGCTGAGGTGACAGTGGCAAGACCACACAACAATTGTGTGATGAAGATGCCAAGGTAAATCACGTTTTTCAAACCGGCAGGCAAGATTGCATCCATCGTTGCGTAGAACATTGTCCAGCCCTGACCGGCAGCAACAGCCAAATCAGGAATAGCCAATGTAATGGCACAGATCATAATCCAGCCAATGAGTGACGACCAAAGCACAGCCTTGATAATGCCTTCAGGCACAGAATGCGCAGCATTTTTGGTTTCTTCAGATGTATGCGCCGAGGCGTCATAACCAGTGATCGTATACACTGGCAACAACAGGCAGAGCAGGAACAGATATCGAACATTGTCTGACTGCGGGAATACATTACCGCCCGCTTCACCAGAGAAGTTGGTGAATGTCCACAAACGCGAGATGTCAATAGCAGGCGCATAGAACAAACATGCCAAAACGAGGATCGCAGTGGTTACAAAAATAATGTAGCCCGAAATGTCGGTCAGGAAAGTCGTCGCCTTAATACCAACATGGTTGAAGATCGCCTGAATAATGGTGATCACCGCCACGAAAGTCACGACCTGCATATCTGTACCAGTGAAGCCGAACATGCCGCCAAAAGTACCAGCGAAGAAATACGCCGTACCAATGTTGATCGCGCCTAAAACAGTGATGAGACCCAGCAAGTTAAGCCAAGCCGTTAGCCAGCCCCAGAAGCGGTTTCCAAGAATGGAGCCCCAGTGATAAAGCCCACCCGCAGTTGGGAAGGCCGAAGCAATCTGCGCCATTGAAAGCGCAAACATGCCGGAAATAACACAGCCAACAATCCAGCCAATACCAGCACCAGCGCCGCCAACCGACGAGATGGCTTGCGCAAAAGAATTGATACCACCGGACAAAATGCAGATGATTGAAAATGAAATCGCAAAGTTCGAAAACTTTGACATGCTTCGTGATAGTTCTTGGGCATAGCCCATTCCATGCAGGACTTTCATGTCCTCATGTTTTTGTTTGTCGTTATAGTTTGACATTTACAGTTCTCCCTCCGAACCTTTGTTTTAGCATTCTTATTGTCGAACAGGCATTGTGCCCGCCCCGACAGCATTCAACTCCTCGAAAGCGCTTTTCGCAACCCTCGAAAGCAGTTCACCCCACAACCTCTGTTGTTTTTCACTAATGATTTCGTCGTTTCGTATTTCAATCATCACAGCAGGCAACTCGCGCGAGCGCGCGTGACGCTCCAATGTGTGATAAACACGATCACGTGGAGAATAAGGTTCGTTGACGCCTACGGTATAGCCAGTCTCAGAACGCAGCCGCTCAACCATACCCAGCGCCCATTGCGCATCCTCGTCATGGATAATCCCAATTTCCCATGGCCGCTGCACGCCGCGATACGTTGGATTGAAACTATGCATCGCGATAAAACCGGGTCTATTGCCATTGGCAAAACAGGGAGTGATCACAGACTCAATAGCGGTGTGGAATGGCTCATAAAAAAGCTGCACCCGCTGCTGTCGTTGCGCTGCTGACAAATTTTCATTGCCAGGAATTTTCGTGACTTCACTCTCTGTCGCAATCAAATCATGAGCATCCAGCGGGCGATTGCAATCGATCAAAAGGCGCGAAGCACGCGAGCGCACCAACGGTGCGTTCAAGCAATCACTCATGACTGTCGCTACACCCAGCGCGCCAGGATCCCATGCAATATGTCGAGATAAATCGGAGGTCTCTAAACCGAGACCTCCGAATTCGCGAGGGATGTGGTTTGAGGCGTGATCGCAAACGATCACAAATAGACCTGAGCCATCACGGTTATCAACCGCAACTGCCTCGTGCGCAAACGGATTGACCGATGCCGCTGTGTCCATTTTTTCCTCCCGGCGCGATGTACTGTATCGTACACTAATTGTTTCTTCGAGCCGATGTGTATCATCTGATACGGATTTGAAATGACTGTCAATTGACATTCGATGCTGCAGTGCGGAACATGCACGATAGGATTGGAGCGCCTGCACATGAAGGAGAGTATTTCTGAACGCATCGGATCAGTGATCAATGATCTACCATCCGGAGAGCGCAAAGCAGCGCAAACATTGATCGCAGAATACCCACTGGTCGGATTGAAAACTGTAGCAGAATTTGCCGCACGTTCTGCCGTCAGCTCGCCGACCATTTTGCGTTTTATCAGCAGACTTGGCTTCAACACCTACTCGGATTTTCAGTCCGCGTTACAAATCGAAGTCGTTGAACAGCTGCAGTCCCCGCTCGCTCGCAACAGCATCGTCCGCAGTGACAAAAGCCCACCGGTCCACGAACCTTTTCTGAACGCCTTGCTTGAAAATATCCAAGAAACATTCGCTCACAATAAAGAAGCCGACTTGAAAAAACTGTCCGCGCTCCTAGCAGATACCGCGTTTCGCATTCACTTAGTAGGCGGGCGATTTACCGACCCCGTCGCCCGCTACATGACGTCCCACTTACGCATCATTCGCAAAAAAGTGTTTCACCTCGAGGGCCAAGAAGCCAACTGGCGTGACCAATTGGTCGACATGAGCAAACGCGATGTCCTGATCATTTTCGACATCCGCCGCTATCAAGAAAGCCTCGTGACGTTTGCCACACAAGCAGCCGAGCGCGGCGTAACCATCGTCTTATTCACCGATCAATGGATGTCCCCCATTGCGCGCGTCGCCAAACATATTCTCACCTGCCGAACCACCGTGCCATCCGCATGGGATTCATCCACCAGCATGTTGGCGTTGGTCGAGGCGGTGGTATCTCGCGTAACAATCGAAAGCGGAAAATCCGCCGCCGCCCGCATAACAGAACTCGAACGGTTACGACATTAGCAACCAGCGTTATGCTCCATGTTTGACCATCACATGTCGTACAGCCGTATAGTCCTCCAGCGCATACATCGACATATCTTTGCCATAGCCAGATTGCTTCAAGCCGCCATGCGGCATTTCATTGACCAGCATAAAATGCGTGTTGATCCACGTGCAGCCATAGCGCAACTGCGCCGCCGTCGCCATCGCACGGCCTACATCCTTGGTCCACACGGATGAAGCCAAACCATAATCGCTATCATTGGCCCACGTCACGGCATCTGCAGGATCATCAAACCGCGTGATCGAAACCACCGGCCCAAATACTTCGCGGCGCACAATTTCGTCTGACTGCAACGCACCCGCAACCACCGTCGGCTCATAGAAAAACCCAGAACTCGTGGGCTGGCGTCCACCCGTGGTAATATCAATATGCTTGTGTTCCGATGCCCGCTCAACAAACGAGGCGACGCGGTCGCGTTGGCGTTTGGAAATGAGTGGTCCAATTTCGTTGGTCGTATCATCGTCTTGATTGAATTTAATCGTCGAAACCGCCGACGATAAATCAGCGACAAGCCGGTCATAGATTTTCTTACCCGCATAAATGCGGCAAGCCGCCGTGCAATCTTGGCCAGCATTGTAAAACCCGAATGCGCGAAGACCGTCAACAACTTCGCTCAAATCCGCATCGTCAAACACAATCACCGGCGCTTTTCCGCCCAACTCCAAATGCGTGCGCTTGACAGATTTTGCTGCAGCCTGCAGCACTTTTTTGCCCGTCGCGATGTCACCCGTAATCGACACCATATCGATACCGGGATGATTGATCAGGCAATTGCCCACACTTTCGCCGCGCCCAAGCACAACATTGACCACGCCCTCCGGCAAAATAGTGGCAAGCAGTTTTGCCATTTTGAGCGCGGTGAGTGGCGTCTGTTCCGATGGCTTAAAGACAACGGTGTTGCCGCCTGCAATCGCCGGCGCAAGCTTCCAAGCCATCATCATCAAGGGATAATTCCACGGCGCAATCGAGCCAATCACACCAATCGCATCGCGGCTGATCATTGAGGTATGCCCCGCCAAATATTCGCCCGCCATTTGCCCCGGCATGGTGCGCACTGCGCCTGCAAAAAACCGGTAGCAATCCACTATCGCTGGCAATTCGTCATTCAAAACCGCATTGATTGGCTTCCCACAATTGAGTGCCTCAAGCTTCGCAAAGCCCTCCGCATCCGCCTCAATGGCGTCGGCTATTTTCAACAAATAGCTCGAGCGCTCGCTAGGCGTGGTCCGTGACCAAGTTGGAAACGCGCGCTTCGCAGCGCTTACGGCAGCGTCTATCTGGCTATCAGATGCTTCTGGTAAGGCAAGGATTAATCCGCTCGTTTTAGGGTTGAGAACTTGCTCAGCAACCTCAGTGCCAGCCACAAATTTCGAGCCAATCAACATCTCAGTATTCATGAAAATCTCCTCAATATTTATTTGCCTTGGCCCGCAACTTGATCGCCATCGCGCGTCAGATAGAACGCGCCAAGAATCGGAATGAGCGTGACTAGCACTACGACAATCGCCACCACATTGGTCACAGGCCGCTGCCGCGGGCGGACCAATTCTTCCAGCATCCAAATGGGTAGTGTTTGCTGCTGACCCGCAGTGAATGTGGTAACAATCACCTCATCAAATGAAAGCGCAAACGCCAGCATGCCACCTGCCAAAAGCGCCGTCGCAATGTTGGGCAACACCACATGTCTAAACGTTTGAAACCCGTCCGCGCCCAGATCCATCGACGCTTCAATCAGCGATCCAGACACCCGCCGAAACCGCGCCACCGCATTGTTGTAAACCACCACAATACAGAACGTCGCATGGCCTAAAATAATCGTCCAAACGGTAAATGGAATGTCGAGCATTCCAAACGCGGATCGCAACGAAATGCCGGTGATAATGCCGGGCAGTGCAATCGGTAAAATCACCAACAGCGAAATCGTCTC
>JBGTAU010000453.1:0-2795 GCA_041749675.1 Rhizobiaceae bacterium
CCCCACTGCAAGTAAAAATAGGGCCATCAATGACGTAACGCTCTTGTTTGATGTTTGCGCTTGGAAAACTCGCTTGAAAATCCTCCATATCTTCAAAATGCGTGGTTGCTGTGCGGCCTTCGAGTAGGCCAGCGCGTCCAAGGAGCCAAGTTCCCGCTTCGATGCCGCCGACGGCGCGCGCTTGGCGGCAAGCTTTGGCCAGCGCAGAAATGAATAGTCCTTTGCCGTAAGGCGCGGTGCCAAATCCTCCGATGATGATAATGACCTCGTGGCGCTGGCTGGCATCAAATTTTCCTGACACGGTGACTGTTAGTCCGCTTGTGGTTTGGGTATCTAAGCCGTCAGGTGAGGAGATTGTCCAAGTGTAGATTTGCTCGCCGGCAATGCGATTGGCCGCGCGTAATGGGTCAACGGCGGCAGCGACGCACATAATGGATGCGCCAGGCAGCACCAAGAAGGTGATGTTGAGTGCTGTGGCATCGGCAACAAAGATTGATGGTTGTTCGTTTTTCATCAAGCAAAGTTCGTAAACTGTAAAGCAGCGTTTCGCAAGTTTGGCATGATTGACCCGATGATTTTGGGAGGACTCATATGCCGCTATCGATGAATCGTGAGGTTTTTATCACTTGTGCCGTCACTGGTTCAGGCGGCACGCAAGATCGCTCGCCCCATGTGCCGCGCTCGCCCAAACAAATTGCTGATAGTGCGATTGATGCTGCCAAGGCCGGTGCCGCCATCGTGCATTGCCATGTGCGTGATCCAGAAACCGGCAAACCGCGCCGCGATGTCCACCTTTACCGCGAGGTGACGGAACGCATTCGCGAGGCCAATGTCGATGTGGTTCTGAACCTCACAGCCGGCATGGGCGGCGACATGGTGTTTGGCGACGTCGAAAACCCACTGCCGCTGAAAGTGCAAGGGACAGACATGGGCGGGGCAAGCAACCGCGTCGAACATGTGCGCCAATGTCTGCCAGAAATTTGCACGCTGGATTGCGGCACAATGAATTTCAACGAAGCTGATTATGTGATGACCAACACGCCCGGCATGTTGCGCGCGATGGGCGGGATGATGACGGCATTTGGTGTGAAGCCTGAGATTGAGGCGTTTGACACGGGGCATTTATGGTTTGCCAAGCAGTTGGTGGAAGAGGGCGTGCTGGCGCCAGATGCGCTGGTGCAGTTGTGCATGGGTGTGCCTTGGGGCGCGCCGAATGATTTGAATACGTTCATGGCGATGGTCAACAATGTGCCGTCCAATTGGAATTGGTCAGCGTTTTCGCTTGGCCGCGATCAGATGGCATATGTTGCTGCTGCAGTTCTGGCGGGTGGCAATGTGCGGGTCGGCTTGGAAGATAATCTCTGGCTCGGCAAAGGCGTGTTGGCAACTAACGCGCAGTTGGTGGAGCGGTCGGTGTCGATTATTGAAAACATGGGTGCGCGGGTGATCGGGCCTGATGAGGTGCGGAAGAAGTTGGGATTGTCAAAGATGGCGATGGTGGCAGGATAATCGCTTTATGACTAAATATTATTGTGGCGGAATGGATTGACGGGGTGAATGAAGGCTTTTTGGTAATAGGCTTCACTTTGGCTGGGATGGCTTTCTTTGGGCTGATCCTGTTGCCAGTTGTGTTGCATTCAACCAGCAAATCGGCAGCCGTTTTTCTGATTATCCTTTCGATTTTGCCAGCAGTTTTTTCGTTTGTATATTACTTAAATTACTCGACAGTTCAGGGTGGTGCGCACTCGATAGGTCCAACCCTTTGGGCAACGTTGCCAGTGCTCACCTCCGTTATTCTTCGCGTAATTACGAATACTCAGTCTTCTTTGACCACATCGACGGGCTGGAAAATACTGGTACTATTCCTGATCGTTGTACCTGTGATGTTAGTTGGGTTTTTGACGGCTTTTGAATTATTTATGTGGAGTGGATGGTAATGAAAATCAACAAAGCTGCGTGCATCGGTGGCGGTGTCATTGGTGCAGGATGGGTTGCCCGTTTGGTGCTGAACGGCATTGATGTGTCGATATTCGATCCGGACCCGGAGGCGGAGCGCAAAGTTGATGCGGTGATGAAAAACGCCCGTGCTGCCTATAAGCAGATGACACCGAACTTGCCGAAAGAGGGCAAAATTAATTATGCCAAGACGATTGCCGAAGCGGTAAAGGGTGCGGATTTTATCCAAGAAAGCGTTCCGGAGCGGCTGGATATTAAGCACAAAGTGCTGGCGGAGATTGATGCTCATGCCAAGCCTGATGCGCTGATCGGCTCGTCCACGTCGGGCATAAAACCAAGCGATATGCAGACGTCAATGACACGGCCCGAACGGCTTGTGGTCGCGCATCCGTTTAATCCGGTTTATTTGTTGCCAATTGTGGAGATCGTGGGCGGCAAGACGACAACCAAGGAATTCACTGAAAAAGCGCGCGCTATGTATGCCTCTATCGGCATGAAGCCGGTTGTCATCCAGAAGGAAATCGAAGCGTTTGTCGGCGACCGTTTGCTCGAAGCCTGCTGGCGCGAGGCGTTGTGGCTGATCAAGGACGGCATTTGCACGGTTGAGGAACTGGACGACATTATGCGCTACGGCTTCGGCATTCGCTGGGCCCAGATGGGCATGTTTCAGGTTTATCGCATTGCCGGCGGTGAAGCTGGCATGCGCCATTTCATGGCGCAGTTCGGGCCATGCCTCAAATGGCCTTGGACCAAGCTGATGGACGTACCGGAATTCAACGACGAGCTGGTGGATTTGATTGCCGGACAATCGGACGATCAATCCGCTAAATGGTCCATCC
>JBGTAU010000454.1:0-4590 GCA_041749675.1 Rhizobiaceae bacterium
CGCGAAGAGGCCAAGCGCTTAAACTTAGCACCGATGGTGGCGGATAACGATAGTGCACATACCACGGCGTTCACCGTGTCTGTTGATTATAAACATGGCACAACAACGGGCATTTCTGCTGAAGATCGCACATTAACAGCGCGCAACTTGGCCAACCCAAACGCCGGTGCCAATGACTTTGTTCGCCCTGGTCATATCTTCCCACTCATCGCGCGCGAAGGCGGCGTGTTAATGCGTTCTGGTCATACTGAAGCTGCCGTCGATTTGTGCAAATTGGCAAAACTGCCACCCATTGGCGTCATTTGCGAATTGGTCAATGACGATGGCTCGGTCATGCGTGGGCCGCAAGTGAAAGCTTTTGCCGAAAAAAATGGTTTGATGGAAGTCACAGTTGCTGACCTCATCGCTTATCGCCAGCGCAAAGAAACACTCATTAACCGCGTGGCGACTTTTCCGATAGAAACCGAAGGAGGCCCTGCAGAAGCGTTTGCGTATTCACTGCCATGGGATCCGATGCAGCATTTGGCAATTGTCTATGGCGATATTCGCGATGGTGTCGACGTACCGGTTCGTTTGCACCCGGAGAATGTGGCTAAAGACGTGTTTGGGTCTGGCGAAGTATTGAAGACCATCATGGAAGACATGGGGCGCGAAAAGCGCGGCATCGTGGTCTACTTGCGAGAAGGTTCCGTCGGTGTTGGTCAACAGGCGCAGTATCGGCCGGATCAATCCAGTGAAGGGCACGCCGAAGCCAAAGCGCGCGAGAATGAATGGCGCGAGATTGGGCTCGGGGCGCAAATCTTGAAGGATCTCGGCATCTCGTCGATTAAGCTTATCGCCTCGCGCGAGCGACATTATGTCGGACTCGAAGGCTTTGGCATCGAGATTTCATCGACTGAGATTATGGAACGCTGACCTTTTACGTGGCAGCTTTGATGTCAAACGCCGCATGAATTAAGTCATATGGCACGAAAATCTTGCCCGCCTCATTCTTTTCGATGATACCCCATTCGAGCAAAACTGTCACATCATCATGAACACGGCGAATATCGCGCTCAAGGTTACGGGCGAGGCCGCGCATACTTGAGGGTCCAATCTGCTGCAGTTTTTCTATCAATGTAAAACGTGTTGCAGTGAATACTGAAAACAATTGGCTCGCTGAGCTAAATGTAAACGTAGCCAACGGATCGGAGGGCTGGCCGGTATCAAAAGCCCGCTTTGCCTTGATTAATATATCGTCCAAAACTGCGTGCTGGTCGGCGCGAATTTCGATGACTGCAGTTTTTGTCATGTGTTCATCCTTTCCATAACTTCCCGTCGAAAGTCAGCCAAAAGCCTGTCTGTCGAGACAAAAACATAGTCAACTTCGACGCCATCTAAATGGCAGTGATCGCCTTTGCCCCCTTTCATTGTCAAAACCAACTATTCGTCTGCCATCTCGACCAAAAAAGAGCCGATACTTGAATAGGTGAATGCTGCCTTTCACGGGTTTAGGAAGCAACCAAACGACGATTTCAAGAATGCTGCCATCAGTCATAACCTGTTTCGTGTTTTGAATTAACTTAGCGCCCATGTTGACAGTAATGTCATCAACTTTTCCTGTTGTCAATTATGCCAACAGCTTGCCTGTTTTGGTCATACGGGTTAACTGAGTCGAGGGCGCGTCGTACTTTCATAGGATTAATGCGATGTGGGATTTTTCTGTTCGTAAGACTTTTGGCATCATGCTGCGCACGATGCCGTTTATCCTTTTTAGGATGGCTATATTTTTCGGCATTACAATTGCGTACATTTTTGCCACTGGAACCGGTGGTGCGATTGGCTATGGCGTTGGTAAAATCTCTACCGATCCAGATGCACAAGGAACCTTTGCTGTCTGGGGCAGTGTGGTCGGGTTTGGCCTTGTTTCAGCCGTGCTTTTTTGGGTGCGTGAATACATTCTCTACATCGTGAAAGCTGGCCATATCGCGGTGATGGTTGAATTGCTGCAAGGCAAAGAGCTGCCGATAGGGCGCGGGCAAATCGAACATGCCAAAGCGGTCGTTACTGATCGGTTTGTGGAAACCAACGTTCTTTTCGCGCTAGACCAGCTGATCAAGGGGGTCATTGGAGCGATTACTGGATTGATCGGTGGCATTTCTGCGTTTTTGCCAATTCCTGGGCTGAACGGTCTTGTCAGTTTCATCAATACCATCATTCGCATTTCGCTGACTTATGTTGATGAAATCATCCTCGGTTATGCCATTAAAACGGGCAGCACCAATCCTTGGGGAAATGCGCGAACAGGCGTCATTCTGTATGCGCAAAACGGCAAGGTGATGGTCAAGAATGCGATCTGGCTGTCTATCTTTATGTGGATCATTTCGATCGCCGTTTTCCTCCTTATGCTGGCACCCGCGGCTGCATTGCTTGTCATGTTTCCGGGCCAAGCGGGAGGCTGGGCATTCGTTGTGGCGATTGTCTTTGCGTGGGCGTTCAAGGCTGCTTTGCTCGAACCTTTTGCAATCGCGGCTCTGATGGATGTTTATTTTCGGGTTATCGAAGGACAACAGCCGAACCCTGAATGGGAGCGTCGATTGGATGAGACATCGAGCAAATTCAGAGAATTGGGCAACAAAGCCAGCGATTGGATTAAGGGCGTCCCGCATCCATCTTAACGGTAAGGTGCGCAGATTTCATTTGATATCATAAATTATTTGTGACCTGGAAACTGTAAAAGGGCGTGTGACGATAGGCATCGAGGCTGCATAACGGGATTGTCATTTCCCAGTGAAGAGGGAGCATGGCATCTGTTACGCATGAAAAAAATCGCGTCTGTCTCAGTGTTCGTCTTAGTGAATTTGTTTGCGCCGGCTGCCCAAGCAGAAGTTCGTTTGCCCGATGGCGGGACAGCTACGTATGCAAACGGCAATGTCGTCAAAGCTTGGTATAGCGCGCCGACAACGCGCTACGATCATGGGGTGCTCGGCGATGCGATAGAGGCCGGCGCTTTGACAGTCCAAGGTAAAGACGGAGCGGTTTTATCCTATGAACTCGATGAAACCTTGGTGTTTGAAGACATTACGCCGCGGTTGGCTGATTTGAATGGGGATGGCACGGCCGAAGTCATCACGGTTTTGTCGTCCATTGAAAAAGGTGCTGCGCTGGCAGTTTTTGCTGTGTCCGGTGATAAGGTGCAGCTCGCTGCGAAGACTCAGTTTATTGGCAATACCCACCGCTGGCTGAATGTAGCTGGCATTGCTGATTTCGACAGGGATGGCAGGCTTGAGGTCGCGTTGGTGAAAACGCCGCATTTGGGCGGTGCATTGGAATTCTGGCGGCTGAGCGGCAGTCGTTTAGTGTTGATTGCCTCAAGTGCAGGATTTTCCAATCATGTCATTGGTACGCGCGATTTGGCCATGAGTGCGACTGTTGATGCCAATCAAGATGGTATGCCCGAAATCATTGTTCCGGCGGCAGACCGGCGAAGCCTGCGCCATATGGGCTTTGAAAATGGAACCCTACGCGAACTTGGAAATTTTGCGCTTAACGGCAGAGCAGGTGGCAACCTGAAGCGCATCAGCGCTTCAAAGGTCTAAACGCAATTGGACAATGGCGCCAGCCAAATCATTTCAATGAAATGAACATGTTCAAAATGTAAAATGACAGGGTGGAACCTTGACGATGGAATGCTAAGACATGTTCCATGACAACACAGCTTTATACTCATCCGATTTTTCAAGAGCATCTAACGGCGCCCGGGCACCCTGAGCGGCCTGAACGATTGCGCGCTGTCGAAAAGGCGCTGGCTGATCCTCTGTTTGATGCTTTAGTCCGCATCGAAGCGCCGCGAGGCAATGAGGAAATGGTGCTTTATGCCCATCCGGAAGATCATATGGCGCGTGTCGCCATGTCGATACCGGCTGAAGGTTTGAACCGGATCGATGCTGACACGGTGGTCAGTCCAAAAAGTTTTGAAGCGGCGATGTTCGCCATTGGCGCGGCGACCGCGGCGGTGGATGCGGTATTTGCCAAGACGGCGGATAACGCCTTCGTCGCCTCGCGCCCTCCAGGCCATCATGCCGAGCGTGACACCGCGATGGGCTTTTGCCTGTTCAATCAAGTGGCCATTGCGGCGCGTTATGCACAGAAAAAGCATGGTGCTAACCGCGTCGCGATTGTCGATTGGGATGTGCATCACGGCAATGGCACACAGGATATTTTCTGGAACGATCAAAGCGTGCTGTATTGCTCCACCCATCAAATGCCACTTTATCCTGGCACAGGCGCGGTGAATGAAGAGGGTGTAGCGAATAATATCTGTAACGCGCCGCTTTCGCCGGAAACGGGATCGGATCATTTTCGTGAGGCATTCACAAGTCGCGTGTTGCCAGCGCTCGATGCTTTTGCGCCTGACTTGATCCTCATCTCAGCAGGATTTGACGCCCATGTGCGTGACCCATTGGCGAACATTAATCTTGTCGAAGATGATTTTGACTGGGCAACTGGTAAGCTGATGGATAGCGCGGCGCGTTTTTCGTCGAACAGGCTCGTATCTGTGCTCGAAGGCGGCTATGATTTGCAAGGATTGAGTCTGTCTGCGGCTGCCCA
>JBGTAU010000455.1:0-1820 GCA_041749675.1 Rhizobiaceae bacterium
ACATAGTCTTTGCGAGTCGTTTCAATGACTTCCCATGTGCCCTTAAAGCCGGGTCTTAGGATGAAGCTATCGCCTGCTTTTACAGTTTGAGCGGCATTGCCATCTTCCGTCAAAATCGAAATGCCAGACAGTATGGTGCAATATTCCCATTCGTCGTAGGAAATGCGCCACTTGCCGGGTGTAGATTGCCAGATGCCGCAATAGAGTCCGTCGCGTTCTTCAAGGTTCCACGTGGTGTGGACTGGGTCGCCGGCAAGTACCTTTTCTGGGTTCGGGCGCGTGACTTCTTCGATGGTATCGGCCGTGCCTACGCGCACAAAATTAGTATCGCTCATTTCAGCCCCATGTTGTTCACGAAATTACCAGCGATTTTGGCATTGATCTTCACTTGCGGTCAACTTGTTGATGATAGGTATCGACACTGACTTCATGAACGATCGAGGAACATAAAACATGTCCACTTCACGCTTGGCCAAGGCCGTTATCGAACTGACTAATGGGAAAGTTCTGACCGGTGAAGTGACCGTTGGACCTTCTGGTCGATTGGAAAGCGTGCTGTATCAACCCGTTGAATTTATCGAGTTTCACTCGGAAGACGGATTGAGCACCAAATTTATTTCCAAAACACAAATCGTAACGGTGGAAGCTGTGAAGTTCGTGCGTGAACAGGCGGCTTAAAGCCGCCTGCCCGCAATGCATATCTAGCCGATTTTCTTCAGCGCCTGCTCGAGATCACCGATAATATCCGCGGCATTTTCTATGCCGATCGACAAGCGCACCACATCAGGCCCTGCGCCCGCCGCTGTTTTCTGCGCGTCAGTTAGCTGCTTGTGCGTGGTGGACGCTGGATGAATGACGAGCGAGCGCGTATCGCCGATGTTGGCGACATGGCTGAACATTTCCAGCGATGAGACCAATTTGACACCCGCATCATAGCCGCCCTTGAGGCCAAAGGTGAAAACCGCGCCCGCGCCCTTCGGTGAGTATTTCTGTTGCAGCGCGTGGTATTTGTCGTCCTCCAATCCAGCGTAGGAAACCCAGGAAACGGCCGGATGTTTTTTCAACCATTTGGCAACTTTCAACGCATTTTCGCAGTGGCGCTCCATGCGCAACGGCAATGTTTCGATACCGGTCAAAATCTGAAAAG
Organism: Rhizobiaceae bacterium; assembly: GCA_041749675.1. GTDB lineage: Bacteria > Pseudomonadota > Alphaproteobacteria > Rhizobiales > Rhizobiaceae > JANMEX01. The sequence goes on from JBGTAU010000455.1 coordinate 1,148, forward strand.
CATTGAACGGCGAGATGGCTGGACCTAGGTCGCGCAAGCCGAGCACGCGGCAGGCGATGGCAAAAGCGAAATTGCCGAATGTCTTGTGCAATTCAACGCCGGCATATTCTGGGCGTGGCTGCGACAGCATTGGATAGTTGCCAGATTTTGACCAATCGAAAGTACCGCCATCAACGATCACACCGCCCATGGAATTGCCATGGCCACCCATGAATTTTGTAAGCGAATGAATGACGATATCCGCGCCATGCTCGATAGGGCGAATAAGGATTGGCGTTGCCATGGTGTTGTCTACAATGAGCGGCAGACCATGCTTGTGCGCCACTTCTGCGATTGCCGCGATATCGGTGACAACGCCGCCGGGGTTTGCAAGGCTTTCAATGAAGATGGCGCGGGTTTTCGGGGTAATGGCCGCCTCAAAGCTTTTTGGGTCGTCCGTGTTGGCCCATTTGACATTCCAATTGAACGACTTGAACGAATTGCCAAACTGGTTGATCGAACCGCCATAGAGCTTGTTAGCGGCAACGAATTCATCACCCGGTTGCATCAATGTGTGAAACACCAACAATTGCGCAGCGTGGCCGGAGGCGACGGCAAGTGCGGCGGTACCGCCTTCCAGCGCTGCAACGCGCTCTTCGAGCACGGCTTGCGTCGGGTTCATAATACGGGTGTA
>JBGTAU010000456.1:0-4163 GCA_041749675.1 Rhizobiaceae bacterium
CGCATGGCCGAAGTCACGTTTGGCGACTATTCCTATATCATGGAGAACGGCTCCGTCTGGTGTGCTACAATTGGCAAGTTTGCCAACATCGCCTCATCGGTGCGTATCAATGCCACCAACCATCCAACATGGCGTGCGACGCTGCATCACTTCACTTATCGTGCCGCTGATTATTGGCCGGATGCAGACATGGATCAGGATTTCTTTCAGTGGCGACGCGATAGCCGCGTGGTCATTGGTCATGACGTTTGGATCGGCCATGGTGCAACGCTTCTACCAGGCGTAAAAATAGGCGATGGCGCTGCCATTGGAGCCGGCGCGGTCGTTTCAAAAGACGTCGAGCCTTACATGATTGTGGGCGGCGTGGCAGCCAAACCAATCCGCGAGCGTTTTTCTCGTAAGGTCGCGGAAGAGTTACAGAAATTGGCCTGGTGGAACTGGGATCATGCCATGCTGCGCGATGCCTTGGTTGACTTCCGATCATTAGCCGTCGAAGAATTTATCAACAAATACAAAGACTTGAATCAGCAATAATCTGTGCACCTAAGCCGGCTTTGTAATTCTACTGTCATAAAACGCAGGTTTAAAGACGTCAGTAAAGTGTGCGGTCCGCGCTTTATTGTGATGTGTTTTTAGGGAGTTGCTTGCATGCTTGAAATTCGCGGTGTCACTCGGCGATTTGGCCAAAAGGTTGCAGTCAACAACGTGAATTTATCCATTGAAGCCGGACAGATGGTCGGCATCATAGGTCGCTCAGGCGCAGGCAAATCCACAGTTTTGCGCATGATCAACCGGCTGGCGGAAACGTCTGAAGGTACCATCCACTTCAATGGTAAGGAAATTTCAGCGCTCAGCGGCTCAGCCCTGCGCGAATGGCAACGCGATTGCGCGATGATTTTTCAGCAGTTCAATCTTGTGCCGCGCCTTGATGTTTTGACCAACGTTCTGCTTGGCCGCCTCAATCATCGTTCGACACTGCTCTCAGTCCTCAACATGTTTACCCGCGAAGAGCGTATTGATGCCATCCGCGCACTCGAACGCCTTGGTATTGAACAAGCGGCTTTGCAACAAGCCGGCACACTGTCCGGCGGTCAACAGCAGCGCGTCGCAATTGCCCGCGCTTTGATGCAAAAGCCGAAAATGTTGCTTGCAGATGAACCGATTGCCTCGCTTGATCCGATGAATGCCAAGATTGTGATGGACGCGTTGGCGGACATCAACAAGAACGATGGCATTACCGTGATCACCAATCTACACACGCTTGATACAGCCCGCCAGTATTGTGGTCGCATCATCGGGATGGCGCAAGGTGTTGTTGTTTTTGATGGCCCCCCCGAACAGCTGAACGATGATGCTGTACTCACCATTTACGGCACTGACGCATCGGGCAACGGTATCGATGAGAATCTAACCTCAACCGCTATTCGTCTTGAAAAGCCGCGCAAAATAAAAATTCCAAAACTTCCGAAATCCACCGGTACGCCGGAACTGGCCATGGGTAACGCCTGAAACGCCAGGATCGAGAGCCCGCGTCAAGGGCAACTTGAGAACCCTTAACCCAAAGCACCCGGTCAGACCGGGCCCACAGGGAGACTAAACTATGTTGAAGAAAGCCCTCCTCAGCGCTGTTGCGTTGATCACACTTACGGGTGCCGCAATGGCACAAGACCAAAAAGAATTCCGCGTTGGTATTCTTGGCGGCGAAAACGAAGCAGACCGTCTGCGCAATTTTCAGTGCCTCGTTGATGCACTTCCAAAAGCAATTGGCGTAGAAAAAGTATCCTTGTTCCCAGCTGCCGACTATGATGGCGTTGTGCAGGGCCTGCTTGGCGGCACGCTTGATTACGCTGAACTTGGCGCTTCCGCATTTGCAAAAGTCTACCTTGCAAAAGCTGACGCTGTTGAGCCGATTTTGACCACTGTTCAGACAGACGGCTCGACCGGTTACTATTCAATCATGGTAGCTCGTAAAGACAAGGGTTTCACCAAAGTTGAAGACCTCAAGGGTAAAAAACTTGGCTTTGCTGATGCCGATTCAACATCAGGTTACTTGGTTCCACTCGTGACTCTTCCAGAAGCACTTGGCGGTGTTTCCGTCAAAGAATTCTTCGCTGAAACTGGCTTCGGCGGTGGTCATGAAAACCTCGTTCTTGAAGTTGTAAAAGGCACATTCGATGCTGGTACAACATGGGGTTCAGGCGTTGGTGAGTTCAAAGATGGCTACACCTCCGGCAACTTGCGCAAAATGGTCGATAAGGGCATTCTCAATATGGATGAACTGGTAGAATTGTGGCGCTCGCCGCTCATTCCAAACGGCCCAATCGTTGTTCGCACCGGTCTGAATGCAGACATCAAATCCAAGTTCAAACAGTTCATGATGGATCTGCCAAAGGCTGATGCAGCTTGCTTCAAAGCCATTCAAGGTGGCGACTTTACCGGTTTTACCGAAGTCAACGTTGATTTCTATAAGCCAATCATCGACGCACGTAAGTCCACAATCGGCGGCTAATTCCGTTTGATCAAATGCCGCTGGCCGGTCACTCGGGCAGCGGCAATTTTTTTGCAATTTTCGATCAGGAATTCGCCGTGAAGATAATGAGCGCTGCACCAAATCAAGGTGACACCAGCCACGCCATTGAACGCCATTGGAGCGAACTCGCGCACCAAAAGCGCATGTACAGCATCGGCGGCTTTGCAGTGTTTATGGTCGTCCTGATGGCTTCATTGTGGTTTGCCAACGACACCAATTCCGGCAAGTTTTTTGATCGTCTGCCTTATCTGCTCGACTTCCTGCAGGATCTGGTGCCCGATGATGCCCGCGAAGTTTATCGCGCCCTGTTTGATTTGCCCTCGCCTTATGATGATGGCAGTCAGAAATATAATTATCCCGAAGGTCGCCACTATCTCACCGACACATTTTATATTCCTGAGTACATTTACAAGATGATTGAAACGCTCAACATCGCGCTGTTGTCGACGATTATCGGTGTGACATTTGGGTTCGTCTTTTGCTTTTTGGCAGCGCGAAACATGACAACCAATCCATGGGTTCGCGGCACAGTGCGCCGCATCATGGAATTGTTTCGTGCCTTTCCGGAAGTCGTATTGGCCGGATTTTTTCTGGCGGTATTCTCACTCGGCCCAATCCCTGCCATCATTGCCGTCTCCATTCATACTATTGGCGCACTGGGCAAAATGTATTTTGAAGTTGTCGAAAACGCCGACATGAAGCCGGACGAAGGTTTGCGCGCGGTCGGCGCCAACTGGATTGAACGCGTATGGTTCGGCATGGTGCCGCAAGTCATGCCGAATTTCATGAGCTATTTTTTGATGCGCTTTGAGATCAACGTGCGCGCATCCACTATCATCGGCGCAGTCGGCGGCGGCGGGATCGGCGAACTTTTGCGACTGTCCATCGGCCAAGGCCATGAAGCCAAAACCTTGGCAATTGTCTTTCTTCTGCTTTTGACAATCATCGCGGTCGATCAATTTTCTGCATGGATGCGCGGCCGCCTCGTCGGCGTGCAGCTCACCGGCCAGCACTAAGGACTATTGAGATGAGCGCGACGCACAATCAAATTTCATACGACACGCGTTTTCCTGATGTGTTCAAGCCATCATTTTTTAAGCGTTTTAAGTCGGCAATTTTTATCGGCTTTGCCGTGCTTTATACGCTTTATGTGTCGTGGTTTTTTGCCATTGGAGATGCAATCGGTCGTGCCAATTGGACGATCGCAGGCGCATACATGGCCGATTGGGTCACCTATGAGGTGCGCCCGGACATTGAGATGAAAGCGGACGGAACAATGCGCATCACGTATCCGCGCTTTACGCCCATTGGTAATAATCCAAATCCTGAGTGGCTACAAAAGACGTTTGAAATGAAATCGATAACGGCACCCGTCGTCGTACCGCAGGCACAAGCACCGGTGGCCGCCAACAAATCAACCAGTCTTATGGCGCCAGGTGCTGCTGTGGGCGGCGCGGTGACAACGCAGCTTCCTGCGGAGCCGGAGGCAACGATAGAAGAGGTGGTGTCACGCGCAGCAGTGTCTTTCAGCACAACTAAAAAGTTGAGTGTCAAGAACAATATCGTCACTATGACCAACGGCGCAGAGACATTGGTAGCCCGCATCGACAGCGGCAAAGGTGTGTTTGTTGAA
>JBGTAU010000457.1:0-1849 GCA_041749675.1 Rhizobiaceae bacterium
CCCCATCCGCACCCCGCGCGGCCGCGACATCCTAGCCGCCTGCGGCCAGCTTAAGTCAGAGTCCGAACGGATGCGCAAAGTAGACCGCATCGCACTCGAAGCCATGATGATTGCAGGGCACGGCGAGGAATGAACGGGCGCTTTCTTCAGCATATTGGGTTTATGATTTTGGGCTACGCACTGGCTGTTTGCGGGGCGTCGACCATCACCGTTTTTGTCATGTTTGTGCCAACTGTTTTGCCGGACAATGGGGCGTGGGGTTCAGCTTATAAAGCATTAGAAACTTTGCCGATGTTTTTAATGTTTGGTGCATTTTATACGTCCATGCTGGCGCTGCCAGGTTGGCTGATCTCCGTCAGTATTGCGGAGCGCCAAAATGAACAGCGCAAATATTGGTTTGGCATAGCCGGTGTTGCCACCACTGTTCTTGCCCATGGTATCGCCTTATATTTCGTCGGCAAAATATTTGCTGAACCGCTAACAATTTTTGGGTCACTGATTGGTGGCTTCTTCGGTGGCCTGATTTATTGGGTGATTGCTGGCAAAAAATCCGGTAATTGGAAGGTCAACGCAGTAACTGGAAAAATCTAATGCGCTTTTTCACTTATATCTTGCGCTTCATTCTCATTAGCGTTGGTTTCATCGCGGCCATTGTTGCCGCCAGTGCATTCCTGATGCTCATGTTATGGGGCGGCGTGGCGCAAGGGGATGCTGGCCACCAAGAGATGCGCACACTGCTGCTCAGCATCGGTGTGCCGGTGCTGTCACTTTTTGCAGGTTATTATGCGTTTTTTCCCGCCATTCTCGTATTTCTATTTTCTGAAATTGCCGGCAAACGCTCGTGGTTGTTTCACGCCGCTGGCGGCATTGTCATTGCGCTGGCCGCTATTGCCCGCCGCGCAGACGCCAATTCTTTTGCCAATCCTCCGCAAGGCATCATCATGGCTGTGATTGCCGCTGGTGCTGTTGGCGGAACGGCCTATTGGCTGATTGCCGGTCGCAGCGCTGGCAAGCACCTTGATGAGATCGCCGCTACTTCTGCGTCAAAAGAATCTTGACCGCAAACGCTGAAAAGACGCCGGCGAATACATAGTCGATCATGCGCGTTGTGCGCGGGCTTTGTTTCAAAAATCCAGAAACCCGATCTGCACCCCAAATAAGGGGGATAACAATCGGCAGCGAGAGCGCTATAAATAACAGGCCTAAAAACACCAATTGTTGCGGAGCATGGGGATCTGAAGCGGAAACAAACTGCGGCAGAAATGTCATAAAGAACAGAATGATCTTCGGGTTCAGCAGATTAATCGCAACGCCGGTCATCCAATGTTGCAGCAATGGGATTGGCTTTTCTCTCTCGGTCTTTGGATTAAACGCTGAACCAAACCTGATCGCTTGGTAAGCGAGCCATAGAAGATAGAATGCACCAATCAGTTTTAGCGCCAAAAAGGCGGATGGCGCAGCGACAATCAGGGCCGACAGCCCGACAGCGACCAATGTGGTATGCACCAAAACGCCAAACATTGTGCCTGCCATCGCCGCAAACCCAGCGGCGCGACCATAACTTAACGCACGGCCTACGAACAAAGTCATGTCTGGACCAGGCGTTAAAGCAATGATGATCGAGGCAAAGCCAAACTGCAAAATGGTGGAAAGATCGGGAAGGAATGTCATTGGAGCTGCCGCAGATAAGTGAAGATGTCTTCTTGGGCTTTGCTAATCCAAACGTCAACCGAATCAGCGCTCTTGCTCCCTTTTAACTTCCTGCTTAAAAGGCGCACAACGAACAGCCAATACTCGGCATAAATGCCGCATTTTTCAAGGATTTGATGATGAGCAACGACACCGCAAA
>JBGTAU010000458.1:0-2593 GCA_041749675.1 Rhizobiaceae bacterium
ACTGATGCTGCGGCTCTTTTTGCTGCGACTGAATATCGGCAGAAAGGTGCACTGCCTACAAATGAACAAGTTCAAAAATTCATGTCACAAAACTATGATAACACGTCTGGTGATAATGAGCCGACAATTTTGAGTTTTGGCATCGTTGATGGAAAAGTCGTTCTAAAAACAGAAGTCAATAAGCCTTTAGCCATCATGGGAGTTTTTGGAAATTCTGACACAAATATCGGTGCAAGCAGTAAAATCAATATAAGCAATGATGTGAACATCGAAATCGCACTTGTGTTGGATACAACTGCATCGATGGCAGCTCTGAGTGGTTCAAGTTCGTCAGATTTAGAGCCACCAGCAAGCGGCCCTAATCCACCCGCTCCTTATTTTCCAAGTTTGATCCCTAATCTTACACGTATCGACGCGCTCAAATTTTCAGCGAAGCGTTTTACTGACACTGTGTTTGCCAATGACGCAGGTTTAGGACAAACGCGCGTTGCGGTGGTTCCGTTTTCTAAATACGTCAATGTTGGCACAGATAAGCGCGGAGCATCTTGGTTGACCGTACCTGATGATCAGGCTGCAACGGGACAAACTTGCTCTGATTACACGCCGGTGATTTCGTCAACCAATTGCCGTCAAGAATATTATACAAATGATGGTGCGCAAATTCCATATATTCAATGTGATAACGAATATGGTCCTGTCCAGAATATTTGTTACCCGACAGGTGGTACAGCATGGTATGGCTGCGTTGGTTCTCGCAATCATCCATTAAATCTTCGCGATAGCACACCAAACAACAAATTTACGGGTATCATGGATGTATGGTGCGCACAGCCCATTCAGCCGTTGACAGATGACAAAACAAAGGCCCTGAGCACGATCAATAATCTTGGGACCTATGAGAATACTTACATACCGGACGGCGTAATGTGGGGAATGCGCGTATTGTCAACGACGGTGCCTTACACCGAAGTTCGTACACCCTCGGCTGCTAAAAAAGTCAAAAAAATCATGGTTTTAATGACCGATGGTGACAATCAGGCGGTGGCAGACTTGCCGACTGCGCCAACCCATCGCGGTATTTGGCAAACTGACCCAGATTATGCAGTCACGCGCGCACAGACAGATAATTGGACTTTGGAAGCCTGTAGCGAGGCGAAAAGTGCGGAAATTGAAGTTTATACGATATCATTCGGTACAGACATCAGTGCTCAAGCACAAGCCGTCGTCAAATCCTGCGCGAGTGATGCTGCCCATTACTTTGATGCCAACGATGCTGCATCGCTCAATGCTGCTTTTGGCGCTATCGCTGCAAAGGTCGGCAAAGTATTTATATCTGGCTGAGGCAATTATTAAATTAGAAAAAGCGGTCGCTTTGCTGCCTTTTAGCCTTTTGAACGCGCCAATAACCGCTCTACAAGCGTAAGCGTCAGTTCATCAAAATGTGAAATAATATGACTAGGCTCGTATTCTGCCACCGGACGGTCACTATACCCAAAATCAACGGCGATAACGGGGATGCCGGCTGCTTTTGCTGTATCAATGTCGGTGACTGAATCGCCAATCATAATGGCATGATCTCGGTCCCCGCCAGCGGCTTTGATGGTTTCCAGCAAATGGCGCGCATCCGGCTTCTTCCAAGCAAATGTATCTTGACCACAAATCACTTCGAAGCGATCTGCCAGTGCCAGTCCGTTCAGCAAAGTCTTAGACATGCCTTCAAATTTATTGGTGCAAATCGCGTGGATATAACCGGCATCCGAAAACCGTTCCATAGCGGTTAAAACACCGGGGTAGGGCGCAGTGTTTCCCGGCATATTGTCCACATAATGCGCCAGAAAGTTGGCCATCATTTTATCCAGCTGAGATGCATCGACTGTGCGCCCTTTGGCAGCCATGGCGCGTTCGATCATCACTTTGCCGCCATGGCCGACAAATCGCATCAAATCCTTTGGATTGACGTTTGGCAGGTCCACTTGTGCCAAGCAATGATTGAGGCTGTCCAGCAGGTCTGGAGCGGTGTGGGCAAAGGTGCCATCGAGATCAAAGACGAGAATCGGTTTTTTCATGGCGCTATTTGCATGAACAAAAGGCTTTGCGGCAAGCCCATCGTTTTTTCAGGTGCAAAGAAAGATCGCTGACATGACTTTTACGACGCAGGCTGCTAGGAGGCGGCAGCAATTTTGAAAATCGAGTTTAGCAATGGATGCACAAACCCTGAAAGTTGAAGCAGCGCGGGCAGCGCTTGCATATGTCAAACATGGCATGCGCCTTGGCATTGGTACAGGATCGACTGCCGATGAATTCATCAGGCTGTTGGCTAAAAAAGTGGCAGATGGTTTAACGATCACTGGCGTGCCGACATCGGAGCGCACAGCCAAATTATGTGCCGAACTTGGCGTACCGCTCGCCACGCTCGAAGACGTTCCGCAGCTTGATTTAACAATCGATGGCACAGACGAGATCGATGCTGATTTCAATCTCATTAAAGGTGGCGGCGGGGCTTTGTTGCGAGAGAAAATCGTCGCCGCGGCTTCCAAATCAATGATTGTGATTGCTGATGATTCTAAAGTTGTTGAAAAACTCGGCAAATTTC
>JBGTAU010000459.1:0-5892 GCA_041749675.1 Rhizobiaceae bacterium
ATCGCGGTAGCCGTTCTCTGGGTCGTAGACATTCTTGGCACCGCCATCGAACTTGACGTTCTCGGGCAAAAACAAGTGAACCTTGGCGACAAATCCGGAGTCCTTCTCGCCGGCAAAAGCGCGGTTCATTTCATCGACAACCTGCCAGCCGTGCATGGAAAGCGGTTCCGCAACCGTGCCATACTGGAAGTAGTTCTGCTGAATGCGCTGGAACGCAGCTTCTGACCCGTCACCTGCCGAAACATTGCGCGGTTGACCATCCGGTTTTTTGCCGGCGGCTTCCAGTGTCGAAGCCATGAAGTCATAAGGCAAATCATTGATGGTGAGCGAATAGGTCCATTCATCACCAAAACGCTGCATCAACGCGTTGGTGAGCTGCGGAATGCGGTTGGAGGCTTCAGCCAGCGGCGTATCTTCGACAGAAAGAATCTTGCAGCCGCCGCAGGCTTTGATGACATCCGCCATGGCGTTGGATTTGGCGATTGCGATTTCATACACGCTGTCTGTGAAAATCACCACGCCAGCCTTGCCATCGCTGTCGGCCACCACGAACGAGGCAGCGGCCCGCGACACTTCGAGCGGATCGGTAGTGATGTTGGTGAAAATCGGCAAGGTCTTGGATGGTCCGGTCGAAGCTGTCGCGTGCCAGCCAACGATCTTGATGCCGGCAGCATCCGCCTGCTTGACGAGTTCTGCCTGTTCTGTCGCATCAATGCCTCCCAGCACGATGCCTTGTGGCTGCAAGGCAATCGCCTGCTGGATTGCCGATGAACGGCCGGAAACAGAGCCCTGTCCGTCGATCACGCGCACTGTCCAGCCGATGGCTGCTGCTGCTTCTTCAACGCCTTTGGAGACGCCGAGTACGCCGCCGTTGCGCTGATCGGCAGAGACATAGACAATTGTCTTGTCTTTCTGTGCGGCCGGACCGGTGGATGGTCCGCTCCATGCCGGGTTGGGCTTGGCCGCCTCGGCGACATAAGCTTTGGCATCGCTTACCGCATCGGCCGAGGCCATTGTAGCGAACACCGGATTTGCAGCGAGGATCGCGGCAAATGATACTGCTTTCAGAAACTTGTTCATGTCTTCTCCTCCTTGTTGAAGCTGAATTCAGGCTTTGGGGTAACCGGGGGCATTTCTGCGTCGGTCACGCGTGCATGGCGCACGGCGCCTTTTTTGCGTTGAGCAAGGCCTGCGATACCGATGGCGACCAAGAGCGTGAGCCCGTTGAACAGCGGCTCCACGTAGAACGCCCCTCCCAATTGCTGGATGCCGGATATGCCGACTGCCAGAATGACCACGCCGACAATCGTGCCCCACACATTGACGCGACCAGGCTTTATTGTGGTGGACCCGAGAAACGCGCCGACCAAGGCCGGCAGCAAGAATTCGAGGCCGACGCTCGCCTGACCAATCCGCAGTTTGGCAGCTAGGATGATGCCTGCGAATGCGCCGATCACTCCGGACAGGACGAAGGCCAGAACCACGAAGCGGCGGGTGCGAATACCGTTTAATTCCGCGGCCCGCGAATTGGCCCCAATCGCATAAAGATAGCGGCCAATCGGAAGATAATCCGAGACAATCCAGAGGATTAGCGCGAGCGCGAGAACGTAGTAGGCCGCAATTGGCAGACCGAAAAGTGAGGTCGTATGCAGAGCAGTGAATGCGGGCGGCAGGATGCCGATCACCTGACGGCCTTCGGTGAACCAAAGGGCAATTGCGTAAATGATCGTGCCAGTACCGAGGGTGGCAATGAAGGAGTCGATCTTCGCGATTTCCACCAGAAAGCCATTGATCAAGCCGAGGAGCACACCACCTGTGAGCACCAGCGCGACAGCGACGCTCCAGTGAAAACCGTATTGGGTTTGCAGCGCGATGGCCAGAATGTGCCAAATGACAATGCCATAGCCGACCGTCAGATCAATGCGACCTGTCATCATCGGCACCATGGCCGCCAGCGACAACAATGCGATAATCGACTTTTCACCCAAAATGGCGCGGAGGTTCAATACTATTGGAAATGTCTGGGGCAGGATGAACGAAAACAGGATAATCAACACCAGAGCGAGGACCGGCAATCCGTAAGCCGGCAATTGGCGCGTCAAACGGGCCCAGCTTCCAAGTGTCGCCAGTTCGCGGCGGGTGGGTTCAAGAGCATTGGAGCGAATGGATTCCATCAGGCTGTCTTCCGCATGTCATGAGTTTCAAGGGAGGCTGCATTGAGGAGTGTCTCGACCGTGACCTGACTGCCTGTCAGTTCAACGGCAATTTTGCCATCTCGAAACACCATGGCGCGATGGCTGATCCCCGCCACCTCTTCAAAGTCAGTAGAAATCAAAAGGACTGCGAGGCCATCGGCCAGCGCCTTGGCGATCAGCACATAAATATCCGCTTTCGAGCCGACATCGACACCGGCCGTGGGGTCCTCAAGGATCAGAATGTCGGCACCGGCCTGCATCCAGCGCGCCATCACCACTTTCTGCTGATTGCCGCCGGAAAGCGTTTCGATCGGAACCGACGGATCGTCGGGCCGGATGTCAAATATTTTGGCAAATGTCTGGGCAACCTGTCGTTCGCTGCCCGGCCATTCAAAGCCGAACAATGGGCGCCCGGTCAACGAAGGGTTCAAAAACAGGTTTTCCTGCACACTCAGGCCCCGCGCGATTGACTCAGCATTGCGGTCTCCTGCCACCATTGCGATGCCTCTACGAATGGATTCGAGCGGGTGAGAGGATGTGAACTCGCTTCCGTCACCTATCGTAACCTTGCCTGAACGCATGGCGTTGCGGCCGAATAAGGCATGACCGATGGCATCCTGACCAGCCCCGCGCAAACCCACCAGCCCCAGCACCTCGCCGCGCCGCAACGAGAGCGAAACAGGTCCGACGTCTTCGACGCGGACATTCGCCAGACGCAGTACAACCGGCGCTTTGTCATCCACCGGCGGCCGGACGAAAACTTCCTTGAACTTGCGCCCGATAATCAATTCGACCAGCCGCTCGCCGTTCAAGTTGCCAATTGGTTCATCCGCCACCTTGAATCCATCGCGCATCACAACCACGCGGTCGGCAATGGCAAAGACCTCATCCAGCCGGTGTGACACATAGATCATCGCAACGCCTTTTTGGCGCAACCGGTTCAAAACCCCGTGCAACATGACAACATCGGATTGCGGCAAGCTGGCAGTCGGTTCATCCAGCACCAGCAACTCGGCATCGCGCGCCAAAGCTCTCGCGATGGCGACAAGAGATTTTTCGGTTCGCGTCAGGTCCTGGATCCGGGCTTCCGGGTCTATCTCCTCCGAAACCAAAGCAAGCGCAGCGATCGCCTTGTTGCGGGCGGCGGGCCAGTCAATAAGTCCAAATCGGCGCGGATAGCGCCCTTCCATCAAGCTGATGTTTTCCGATACCGTCATCCACTCAATCAGGCCCAGATCCTGATGAATGAAGGCCAATGATGGATGACCTTGGCGGGGGTCAAAGCTTATGCCGTGAAATTCGAACGTGCCGGAATCTGCGGGATAAACCCCTGCCAGCATTTTGATGAGTGTCGATTTGCCAGCACCATTTTCGCCCAGCAGAGCAAGGATTTCTCCCCTCCCGACGTCGAAGCCGACAGCGTTGACCGCTTGCGTTCCGCCGAAGCGTTTGCTCAGGCCTGCAAGTGATAACACAGCTCCGCCGCCAGCGCTTTTGCCGGATGCACTCATCGAAATCCTCCCAGGCATCGCCGCGAACTCCCGACCGCATTTCGATGCTATTTGCGTAACCTGCTATTTTCGGACTTGTCCTGCATTCGATAATCGGTCATATATCCATTTAAATCGGCCAACCTGAGAAATCGCTGAAAAAGGAATTCAAACATGCGTACCGCGATGGAAAACTGTTTTGTCGTGACCGCGGATATGAAGAGCCATGCGCGCAAATTCTCATCTGACCGTTTCGATTATTCAACGGATGGCGAGTACGGCGGTCAGCTTGTGCGTTGCCTGTCCGGGGAGCTTGAACTGTTCGGCCATGCCGGCGAATGGGTCATTCCACAAAACCATATGGTTTTCATTCCGGCCAACCGGGTGTTCCAGTTACGGGCGCGCATTGCCTCGACAGGCACTGTCATCAAGTTCTGTGATAATGAAGTTTCATGGGAAAAGAACGGCTGTTGGGTGTGTGCCGTGGGTGACTTTCCTGCCGGCATGATTGACTATGCATTGAAGGCCTATCCCAGCGATCAACACCACAGTGCGAAATCTCGCTCATTTTTTGTCACGCTCGGGGACATGGTGCCTGCCTGGTTCAAGAATGAACGGATCATGTGGACGCCTTATGCCGAGAACTCGGCCATACAAAAAGTCATTGATTTTGCCATTCGCAAGGGCCCTGGAGTTTCTCTGCCAGAGGCAGCACGCCACGCTGGCATGTCGGAGCGCACTTTGCGCCGCCACATCCAGTCCGAACTAGGCCAAAGCTGGCGCGATTTCATCCGCGAAATGCGCATGAACCGCGCTATGGAATTGTTGCGCAAGGATGGTCGTTCCGTCACGGAAACTGCGTTTGAAGTCGGGTTCTCCAGCAGCTCGGCCTTCTCGTCTGCATTTCACGGTTACGTGGGCAAGACGCCCTCTGTTTATGCCAAGGCATCGTCAGTCCAAGCAAGGAATGCCCAAAAGGAAAATTACGGCATAAATGTACACGCGTGACAGACAGTGCCTTTCCTGTGTTCACATTTGGTTGGATCGAGCGCTTTTTGATCTCGCGAACGATCGCAGGTTAAGTGTCAGCGATTTCGTGAAAATCTAGGGTATGGACCTCACGTCACGGGATCGGAATTTCGCACAAGCGCGATGGTTATCCAGCAGTAGATCGGCGGGCCGGTTCAATTCGAAATGACAACTGACCTGCGTGCCCGTTTGCTTGTATGGATTGAACGAAGTGGCGCAACCTTCAACGCTTTCGCCGGCGTGGACATTGAAGATGCGCTGGAACTCGCCAAGCCTGAGGAGATTGAGAGTCCTCCGGCACAAGCCGGGGTCGCGGCCATCGACTCAAATGAAGCATGACCAAATCCAATTGGATTGCTTACCACCCCTACGTACATAACTGGTACGCATAGAGAACAAGTTCGTTGCCCAAGTTTCATTCAGGACGAGGAATTTCCGGTTTGATCCCAATATCAGCGAGGACTGCCCTATCTGCTTCGTCGAGGGACAGCAGGCTGGTATTGGTGTCCACGCATTCCCTGAGATTGTGGCAATGCGTTTTGTTAAGAATCTTGTTTACCTGGGATGCACAGTTGGGGCACGTTGCATGAACCGATGAATAACTTTCGGCTGCCTTCTGTGCATCTGTAAGGTCTAAGGTGTCAACTTGAGGCAACACACGCTGTTTGCACTTGTAGCAATCGTTTTCGGAAACTCGTTTTTTTGTTTCGGCAATGCCCGCTGTCAGAACCACATAAGTTCATCACCACGAAACAGGTTTGCTCAAACCCTGAAATGAAACGCAGACCGGCTTTAACCCAATTCGAGAGCGTGTTGGCGTATATTCCGTATTATTTTAGCACCTCGGCAGGTGTGTAGATCTAATTTAATTTCGGCCGCACGGAACGAAAAGAACGCGACATGATCAGAGTCTATGATTGGCGGAGAGGGAGGGATTTGAACCCCCGATGCCCTTGCGAGCATGCCGCATTTCGAGTGCGGTGCATTCGACCACTCTGCCACCTCTCCGTAAGGGGTATGCTCTAGTCAAAGCGAGGCGTATGTAGCGGGATGGCGCGCGCGAAACAAGTGGAAATTTGTGCGGCTTAACACCGGCTGAGGCGCGGCTGCAACGCGGCCGTAGCGTCGCTGCACACCAGCTGAGCATATTCTTTCGGCAATTCAATGCGTTGATGTTG
>JBGTAU010000460.1:0-4624 GCA_041749675.1 Rhizobiaceae bacterium
CGCCAGCCGAGGCGCTCCGCCGCGGCGAAACCGGCGAGGTTTTCTGCGTTGAGCATAACGGCATAGGCTTTGATGTCTGGCGTCAACCGGCTTTCATTTGTGTAGCGATCCAATATGTCACGCTTCAAAATGAGGTAAAAGGCCGATGCACGCTGGACCATCATGGCGGCATCGCGTGGGTGATGCTTGAGAATAATGTCGGCAGCGATGATAGCGTCTTCGGGCTTCTTGCTGGCTAAGAAGTGCGAAATCAAAGTGGAGGCCAAAGCCGCGACGCTTTCCTCGTGGGTTAGTTTGCGCAAATAAACGCCATTTGTCACCGCATCATCGCGCATCGGCAACTGTTTGCGATACCAATCATCTCGCGTGAACCCGCCGCCGCTGGTAGGTTCGAGGTTCCAGACTGCGCCATTGTCGTCGGTGTATTTGACCAATATGTGCAGCGGGGCGGTGCTGAGCGACAAGTCCAACCCGATGCTGCGGCCGAGAATAAGAAACAGCACCGGCATGGTCACGCAATTGCCCAATCGCGTTTCAATATAGTGGCTCAAAATACGGTTTGCTGGCTTCTTGCCGAGTGGATCGCTCATGTCATAAGTGAAAGCCCGACCATTGTTCCATGGGCCTGGCTCATAAAGGAAGCGTTTCAAAGCCGTTAGCTTATCGCCGCTGGTTCGCGCATCGGCTGACATGGTTTTCAATGCCGCAGCCATAGACTCGATCTCGCTCTTGGCATTGCCGGTGGTTCCACTGACTATGGAATCCAAAGCCAATTTGACATCGAGCAAGTCGAGACGAGGCGAGAACAGACTTTCGATTTGGCGTTCGAGTTTTTTATTTTCATATTGTATCGCTGAGCTGCCAAGCGCCGAAAGCAATAGAAAAATAACTGATAAACAATGCGCACTGTTTACTCCCATATGAGTGCATTAAGGCAAGCATTCAACTTTAAGGCAATCATCGTTCATGGTCGTCAACAGGAGTTTTTTGGCCTCAAATCGGCAGGTTCGTCGTGTCTTTCACTTCTTCCATCACCGTATACGTCCGCGTTTCGCGAATGCCGGGAACTGCGGTGAGTAGCTCTGATAAGAAGGTGCGGTAGGCGGACATGTCGGCCACACGGGCTTTGACGAGGTAGTCAAAGCCGCCGGCGATCAAATGACATTCGAGCACATCGGGCGTGCGGCGGATGGCGGCGGCGAAGGCGTCGAAGACGTCGGGGGTGGTGCGCTCTAGTTTCACTTCGACAAAGAGAAGAAGTGCGCGACCTAAGCGTTCGGGGGACAACAGCGCAGTGTAGCCTAATATAAAACCGTCGCGGGTGAGGCGTTTCACGCGCTCGTTGGTGGCGGTGGCGGAGAGGTGAACGCGCTCGGACAATTCGGTGTTTGTCAGGCGGCCATTGGCCTGCACTTCGCGCAAAATACGGCGGTCGATTTGATCAAGAGATTTAATATCCACTAAAATTCTCCGATTTTCCAAATAAGTCACTATCTGAATAATAAAGTATGGTGAAAATGTCTATTGGAAATGCGTTATACAGAGAAAAATAAATCTGGAGGATCTGCTTATGACCACAATCCTAATGCCATCGCCCTTTCACGCAGATCCTTATGTGAACGATACGGAGCTTGTCGGCAAGCTAATAGCTGCGGGGCAAAATAGCCCACAGGTCGAAACCGCTATTAACACCCGTGCGGCGACTTACATCAATGCGATCCGCGATCAATCCGGCGGCATTGGCGGGGTTGAGGATTTTTTGCGCGAGTATGGCCTCTCGACCCGCGAAGGTTTGGCGCTGATGGTGCTGGCCGAAGCGCTGCTGCGCGTGCCAGATGCGGCAACACAGGATGCGCTGATTGAGGACAAGCTGGAACAGGGCGGCTGGGCGCAGCATGAAAGCAAGGGTGGCTCGCTGTTTGTGGCGGGTTCCGCATGGGCGCTGGGGTTGTCAGCTAAAGTGATCAAACCGGGCGAAACGCCAGAAGGCGTGATCGCGTCGCTGATGAAGCGCGTTGGTCTGCCAACTGTACGCACGGCGACCAAGCAAGCGATGCGCTTTTTAGGGCATCACTTTGTGCTGGGTGAAACCATTGCCGATGCGCTGAACCGTGCGCGATCCAACGAGAGCAAAGGCTATCGTCACTCGTTCGATATGCTGGGCGAGGGCGCACGCACGGCGGACGACGCGCGGCATTATTTCAACTCATATGCCAATGCGATTGAAGCGATTGGCAAGGCGGCGGGCAACAAGCCGCTGCCGGACCGGATGGGCATTTCCGTTAAACTCTCCGCGTTGCACCCGCGTTATTTGGCAACACATCAGGCTCGCGTCATGGCCGAACTTGTGCCGCTGGTATTGGACCTTGCGCGCAAAGCTAAGTCCTATGATTTGAACTTCACCATTGATGCGGAAGAGGCCGACCGGCTGGAACTGTCGCTTGATGTAATCGACGCGGTGTTTGCTGATAAATCGCTCGATGGTTGGGATGGGTTTGGTCTTGCGATTCAATCTTATCAGAAGCGTGCGCCTGAAGTGATTGCGCATATCGAACAGTTAGCGCTTGCGACTGGCCGCAAGATGATGGTGCGGCTGGTGAAGGGCGCGTACTGGGATACGGAAGTGAAGCGGGCGCAAGAGCGGGGCTTAAAAGGCTATCCGGTGTTTACGCGCAAGGCCGCAACGGACGCCGCCTACTTGGCTTGTGCCAAGCAAATGCTCAATGCGCGGCCCGCTTTATTTCCACAATTTGCTACACACAACGCGCTGACGGTTGCGACGATTTTGGAAATGGCGGGCGCGGATAAAACCGGTTTTGAATTCCAGCGCCTTCATGGCATGGGTGAGACGCTTTACAAATCGGTCACCGAAGGCGGCGACCGAATTGCTTGCCGCATTTATGCACCGGTTGGTGGCTATCGCGATTTGCTGGCCTATCTTGTGCGCCGCTTACTTGAAAATGGTGCGAACTCGTCGTTTGTTTCCGTGGTGGGGGACAAGAATATTCCGGTGAGCGATTTGTTGGTGCGCCCCGCGACTATTCTCAATGACGGCAAGGGCTATGCCAACGCCAACATCCCGCTGCCGCTGGCGCTTTATGCGGATCGCGCGAATTCAGTTGGTTTTGATTTTGGGGACCGGTCTGAACTTGCGGCATTGGTGAGCGGTCTTGCCAAGCAGAATGCAGCCATTGACGCTAAACCGCTCATCCCGACGGTTAAGTCCGGTGCGCTGCGCGAGGCGGTGGTGTCGCCGGTTGACGGCGCAACGGTCGGTCATGTTTCGAATGCGACGCCGGAACAGGTGGGCGTTGCTGTCGCGGAGGCGCGTAAGGGTTACAAGGTTTGGTCGAATGTGGCAGTTGAAGCGCGTGCCGTAATCCTCGAAAAGGCTGCCGATGCGCTGGAAGCCAAGCGCGATCATTTTCTGAATTTGCTCGCGCGTGAATCAGGCAAGACGCTGGAAGACGGCGTTTCGGAAATTCGCGAGGCGGTGGATTTTTGCCGCTACTATGCACGTCAGTCCGTGATCTCGTTTGGCGAGGACATAGAGTTGCCCGGCCCAACTGGCGAAGACAATCGCTTGCGTCATCGTGGACGCGGGGTGTTTGTGTGCATCAGCCCGTGGACTTTCCCACTGGCTATTTTTGCTGGTCAAGTCGTTGCCGCGCTGGCCGCTGGTAATGCGGTGCTGGCAAAACCGGCAGAACAAACGCCGCTTGTCGCTTATGAAATGATCCGCATATTGCACGAAGCGGGCGTGCCGAAAGAGGCGCTATTGTTTGTGCCGGGCGACGGCAAAGTGGGCGCGGCGCTGACCAGTCATCCGAAGATCGACGGTGTTTGCTTTACAGGATCGACCGAAACCGCATGGGCGATCAACCGCGTGCTGGCGGCGAAGAACGGCCCGATTGTACCGCTGATAGCTGAAACCGGCGGGATGAATGCGATGATCGTGGATGCGACGGCATTGCCAGAGCAGGTGACCGATGATGTGGTGTCATCGGCCTTCCGCTCTGCCGGTCAGCGCTGTTCGGCGCTGCGCTTGCTGTTTGTGCAGGACGATGTGGCCGACCGGATGCTGGCTATGATTGAGGGCGCAGCGCGTGAACTCACGATGGGTGATCCGCTGGCGCTGAATACAGACATTGGGCCGGTGATTGATGCTGATCAGCACGCTATGCTGAACGCGCACATCGCGGATATGACGCGCACGCAGAAAGTACGCTACGCTGCACCCGCGCCGAGCACTGGCACCTTCTTCGGACCACATATTGTGGAACTGAAGAAATCAGAAGACCTAACGCGCGAAATCTTTGGGCCGATCTTGCACGTCGTGCGCTACAAGGCAGGACAACTTGACAAGGTACTCGACCAAATAGAAGCCACCGGATTCGGGCTTACACTCGGCATTCACACTCGCATCGAAGAAACCATCCGCCGCGTGACGGAGCGCTTGGACACCGGCAATATCTACGTCAATCGCAATATGATCGGCGCGGTCGTTGGCACGCAGCCGTTTGGCGGGTCTGGACTGTCGGGCACGGGGTTCAAGGCTGGTGGCCCGCACTATTTGCTGCGTTTTGCGCTGGAGCAGGTGGTGTCAGTCAATACGGCCGCCGCG
>JBGTAU010000461.1:0-6927 GCA_041749675.1 Rhizobiaceae bacterium
TGACGTGACGGTGCTCGACATCAATGGTTCGATGCTTGAAGTCGGCCAAGATCGCGCTGCGAAAAAGGGCATTGCCGAGCATTTGACGTTTGTTGAGGCCAATGCCGAAAACCTACCCTTTGCCGACAAAACATTTGATGCCTACACGATTGCATTTGGCATTCGCAATGTGCCGCTGATCGATGTTGCCCTCTCAGAGGCATTTCGAGTTTTGAAACCGGGCGGACGCTTTATGTGCCTCGAGTTTTCGGAAGTCGACATGCCCATGCTTGATAAAGTCTATGACGCTTGGTCGTTCAATGCCATTCCTGCGATTGGCAAGGCTGTGACAGGAGACGGCGATAGCTACCAGTATCTGGTGGAATCCATTCGCAAATTTCCAAACCAAGAAAACTTTGCCGCTATGATCCGTTCTGCCGGCTTCTCGCGCGTTGCCTTCCGCTCCTATACCGGTGGCATCGCCGCCGCACATTCCGGCTGGAAATTGTGAACCCATGAGTTCACTCAGTGCATCATTGCGGCTGGTAAGGGCTGGCTGGGTTATTTTGCGCGAGGGCGTGATTGCCTCGGTTCCCGTCGATAATTTGTCTGGCGGCGCGCGGACGGTGCACAAGCTCGCAAGCCTATTTGCCAAACGCAGAACCAATGAAGGCCGGCAGGAACGGTTGGCAACTGCCATTCAGCGGCTTGGCCCATCGTATGTGAAGCTCGGGCAATTCCTCGCGACGCGACCTGATATCGTTGGCAATACGCTATCCGAAGATTTCTCGCGTCTGCAAGATAAAATGGACATGTTCCCGACAAGCCAAGCAAAAGCTTCGATTGAAGAATCGCTCGGTCGCGGTATGGCGGATTTATATGTTCGATTCGACGAACCGATTGCCGCCGCTTCAATAGCACAAGTCCATCCTGCCATCGTGAGCAACAATGGTGTTGAAACCAAAGTTGCCGTCAAAGTCATTCGCCCGGGTGTACGGCGCCAGTTTGCCAATGATCTTGAAAGTTATTTTCTGCTGGCGCGTTTTCAGGAACGTTTTTTTGCCGACGCCAAGCGTCTCAAGCCTGTCGAAATCACCGAGACCTTGGCGCAAACCACGCGCATCGAAATGGATTTACGCCTCGAAGCCGCGGCGTTGTCTGAGCTGCGGGACAACACCAAGAATGACCCGGGCTTTCGCGTGCCGTCTGTCGATTGGGAACGTACGGGTCGCGACGTTTTGACGATGGAGTGGATCGACGGCGTCAAAATGAATGACATTGAAGGCATGCGTGCGGCGGGTCATGATTTGCCGCAGCTTGGTGCCCTCCTCATCCAATCATTCCTGCGCCATACTCTGCGCGATGGTTTTTTCCATGCCGACATGCACCCTGGAAATCTGTTCGTTGATGCAGCTGGCAACATCGTCGCTGTGGACCTTGGCATCGCTGGACGCCTCGGCAAAAAAGAGCGGCATTTTCTCGCAGAAATTCTTTTCGGCTTCATCCGCCGCGACTACCGCCGCGTGGCGGAAGTGGATTTTGAAGCCGGCTATGTGCCGCGTAAACATGATGTTGCGAGCTTTGCGCAAGCCATTCGCGCGATTGGCGAGCCTATTCATGGGCAATCGGCTGAAACCATTTCGATGGCTAAACTGCTGACGTTGCTGTTTGAAGTCACGCAAGTGTTCGATATGGAAACGCGGCCTGAATTGTTGATGCTTCAAAAGACCATGGTCGTCGTAGAAGGCGTTGCCCGCACGCTGGATCCGGCGTTCAACATGTGGAAGACGGCCGAGCCAGTCGTAGGCGCTTGGATCGCCGACAATCTAGGGCCGCGCGGCATGGTGCGCGATGCTGGCGAGGGACTGCGCGCAGTTGCCCTTTTAGCCCGCCAACTTCCAGACTTCGCAGCCCGCACGGAACGGCTCTCGGCTGAGATAGACAAAATGGCGCTCAATGGTGTTCGTTTTGATGCTGAAACTGCCAACGCGATCGGCAAAGCCGAAGCGCGACATAGCCGCTCGGGACGTTGGGCGCTGTGGGTTATAGCCCTTGCGCTGGCTGCTATCGCAGTACGCCTGTATTAATTTTTATTGCACGCAATAAGCAAATTAGCGTATATTTCTTTTCCTAATTTTATTATGGAGGAAGTATGTCACGTTTCGATGAAATTGATAGCAAGCGCGAACACCTCGGGATAACTCAAAGGGAGTTTTGTACTGCGGCAAATGTCACACCGCAGGCCTATTCAAAATGGCGTCAGAATCCTGATTCCATCACTGAACGCACCATTGCAAAGCTAGAAGCGGCCCTTGAATCGTTGACGCCCGCACGCGAAACCAGCAAACGCATCCTGCTCATAATCGGTGGTGGCATCGCTGCCTATAAATGCCTCGATCTCATCCGCCGCTTGCGTGAACGCGGGTTTGCCGTACGCGCCATTATGACGAAAGCTGCGCAGGAATTTATCACGCCGCTGTCCGTTGGTGCGTTGACTGCCGATAAAGTATTCGACGATCTCTTCTCGCGCGAAGACGAGCAGGATGTCGGGCACATCCGCCTTGCTCGCGATTGTGATTTGATTGTGGTCGCGCCTGCTACCGCTGATCTTATGGCCAAAATGGCCACTGGTATTGCAAATGATTTGGCTTCTACTGTCCTACTTGCCACCAACAAACCGGTTCTCGTTGCACCTGCGATGAACCCTGCGATGTGGGGCCATGCTGCCACTAAAAGAAACACCGCAACGTTAACCAAGGATGGCATTCATTTCATCGGACCCAACAAAGGCCAGATGGCCGAGAGCGGCGAAGCGGGCGCTGGGCGTATGGCTGAACCACTAGAAATTGTCGCCAAGATTATTGATCTCTTGGATAAAAAGCCAAAGCCCCTAACCGGCAGAAAAATCATAGTAACATCTGGTCCAACCCATGAACCGATTGACCCGGTGCGCTACATCGCCAACCGCTCGTCGGGTAAGCAAGGTCATGCGATTGCCGCCGCACTGGCACGTTTGGGTGCAGATGTGCACCTTGTTTCCGGCCCTGTTACACTTGCCGACCCGCAAGGCGTCAAAGTCACACACATCGAAACCGCGCGTCAAATGTTGGAGGCGGTGACAACGCTTTTGCCAGCGGATGCCGCTGTGATGGTTGCGGCCGTGGCGGATTGGCGAACAATTAATGAGGCTGGCGAAAAGATTAAAAAACAGGCGGGTCAAGGCGCACCAACCCTGACGATGACGGAAAATCCGGACATATTGGCGACGGTCGGCCACCATACTTTGCGACCAAAACTCGTCATCGGCTTTGCCGCCGAGACACAAAATCTCATCGACAATGCGAAGAGCAAACTCGCCCGCAAAGGCGCGGATATAATCGTTGCCAATGACGTGTCCACCACAACCGGCATCGGCGGCGCGCAAGGCGTAATGGGCGGCGACCGCAACCGTGTGAGGCTTGCTAGTTCTTCAGGCGTGGAAGACTGGCCGGAAATGAACAAGGACGAGGTGGCGCAAAGATTGGCTGCGCTAGTGGCGGAGCATCTAAAATGAGCGCGCCTGTTGTGATAGAGACCGCGCGGCTGATCTTGCGTCCGCATGTGATTGGGGATTTCGTCAATATTGTTTCACTCTGGCAGCACCCTGATGTTACGCAGTTCACTTCCGGCAACAAACCATCGACATTAGAGGAATGCTGGCAACGGTTGTTGCGCTACCATGGCCTTTGGCCCGCACTCGGATTTGGCTATTTTTCGATAAGCGACAAGCAATCCGGCGCATTTGTTGGTGAGGCTGGCTTGGCGGACTTTCACCGCGACATTACACCTTCTATAGTTGGTCGCGCTGAAGCGGGGTGGGCATTGCTCCCCAGTGCTTGGGGTAAAGGCTACGCGCAAGAGGCGCTCATGGCAATTTTCGATTGGTACGAGGCAACGCCGCATCCGCGTTCCATTGTTTGTATTATCAACCCGGATAACGCCGCGTCAGTGCGGCTAGCGAAGAAGATCGGGTTCAAATTGGACAAAGAGACACGTTATAAAGGCAATCCCTGTTTGATGTTTGAACGCCAGAATGTAAATTTTAAGAGATCGGAACTCGCCTTTTGGAGACAGTGAGACGATACCGGTCAGACGAGCTTAGGCCGCGATGTCTTGGCTTCGATTTAAAACGGGCAGTTTTGACAAGTCAATATTACGCTGCGCATGCCAAAGGTCGTAGGTGTGCTGAAGGTTAATCCAAAGATTGGGACCATTGCCAACAACGTGGCCAAGGCGTACCGCCATTTCAATCGTTATTGGGTGCTTCTCGCTCAATATGCCATGTAGCATCTGCCGCGAAATGCCGAGAGCGCTCGCAAATTTCCCCTTGCCTACTTCAAGATGTGGCAAAACATCCTCACGCAGAAATGCTCCTGGATGAACAGGCACTCTGCCTTGATGGCGCAAACTCTTTCGCTCAATAGTCATCGCTGTACCTCAATGATAATCCTCGTAGTCCACATCGACGGCATCACCATCAACAAAAGCAAATGTTATCCGCCAATTACCATTCACCCACACAGACCAACGCGGCGGATGGTCACCTTGCAATTTATGCAGTTTGTAGCCAGGTAAGTTCATGTCCTCCGCCCTTTTAGCTTCATCCAAAGCGGCTAGAATACGGTAAATTTTTGCCAGTTGCTGCGGATTTACTCCGCGCTCGTCATTGTTTTCCCACAGGCGTTTTAGCGGTTTGTTGCGGAAACTCGATATCATTTCTTTCTCCATAGAGAGCATATTTCATGTGGGCTAATCGCATGGTCCTGTCTCCTGGGCTCGAATCGTCGAGTTTAGCGCGCCTTAGTGGCGCAGTTATGTAAAATATCACTTTACCTATTTTCGTCAAGCATCATTTTACATCGTCATTTTATCGAACAATCCGTCCACATTGTTCACACCTTTCAAATCTACTTCGTAAGTCCTAGATTGGCTGCAACAAACAAATTGAAAGGACCAATTTCATGTCCATTAGACCCGTAAAACATATTTCTGGAACTACCCCTCATCTCGAAGGCGCAGGTGTTCAATTGCAGCGCGTGTTCGGCTTTGGCGATCCATCGCTTACTGACCCATTTCTCATGATGGATGACTTTCGCAATGACCGCCCACAGGATTACCTGAAAGGATTCCCGTGGCATCCGCATCGCGGCATCGAAACCATCACCTATGTTTTGGCCGGCACTGTTGAACATGGCGACTCACTCGGCAATGTTGGCACGCTGGGCGCGGGCGATGTACAGTGGATGACGGCGGGTTCCGGTATCATGCATCAGGAAATGCCGAAAGGCGATGTGTTCGGCCGCATGCACGGTTTCCAGCTTTGGGCTAATTTGCCTGCAAGCCTCAAGATGACAACGCCGCGCTATCAAGATGTCGGTTCGACCGAAATTCCAGAAATCATCGACGATGATGGTACGAAAGTGCGCGTTGTTGTAGGCGAATTTTGGGGCAAGCGTGGACCTGTAGATGGCATTGCTGCAGACCCGCAATATCTCGATATTTTCGTGCCCTCAGGTAAGCGCAAAGTGTTCAAAGTGGATACTTACCGTTCAGCCTTCGCTTACATCTTTGAAGGCACAGCGACCTTCCGTGATGCCTCAAAGCCGTTCGGCGTATTGGTCGAAAAGGAAGTCAATGGTGAAGAAATTCACCTGCGCGATATGTCGGGCAATCGAACCCTCGTGGTATTTGACTCCGGCGATGAGGTAGTCGTTCAGGCGGGCGAAAAGGGCGTTCGCTTCTTGCTTATTTCTGGCGCACCGCTCAAAGAACCCGTCGCTTGGCATGGCCCGATTGTTATGAACACGCGTGAGGAATTGATTACGGCTGTTAACGAATTGCGCTCTGGTACGTTTATTAAAGAGGGCGTTCGAACGGGATAAACCGGCTATCAAACCAAGTTGAAAAATATTGATTTTGCGACGGCTTCTGCACTGGTTGAAGATGAAGTTTTCTTCCTTGCAGAGGCCATATAGGCTTCAATTGTTTTCACGGAGAGACTCATTTCATGGGCCAATCTGGCAACGGCCATCCCGCCTGCAAGATAGGCCAACACTCGAATTTCTTGATTTGACAATTTGAAAATCGTTTTCGCGTAAGGTCCGCGATAGCGCTCGTCGAATGCCAATAAAAGCTTACCAAGTGCCGTTTGATTTTCAGCCAACATGGCATCAAATTTTTCAGCATTTTGTGAATTTGAGCGCAAGCCAAACCCACCACAAATACGTTTGCTTCGCGTGTAGATCGGGAAACAACAGCCAACGGCCATTTCATATTGTTCGTCAAGTTTGATCCGGTCGCGTTCGCCTTGGGTCATTTTGGCTGGCGACTCTGGATCGTGCCAGCGGCTCACCACTCCCGTTTGCAAAACGTGATTGGCTGAGTAATCGTTGGTGAGGGGGGTTCCGGTGAGAGCATTCAGGTAAGATTCTGGGTAGCTGGTGTTCCAAATAGCACGCAAGATGAGCGTTTCCGGGGTGCCAACGGAATCGCCTACCGGGTAGGCCAAATAAAAAATACCCTTAACGTCGCAGGTTCTGTAAAGTGTGTCGCCAAGCCAATTCCATAAAAGC
Organism: Rhizobiaceae bacterium; assembly: GCA_041749675.1. Classification (GTDB taxonomy): domain Bacteria; phylum Pseudomonadota; class Alphaproteobacteria; order Rhizobiales; family Rhizobiaceae; genus JANMEX01. The sequence goes on from JBGTAU010000461.1 coordinate 6,591, forward strand.
TCAGAATCGTCCGAGACTGGAATTCCATTAGGGTCCATCGCCAGCTCCGCGCTTAATTCAACGAACCCGATTGTTCATTATTCTTGCCCAAATCAGCCTTAAGCCGACACCAAGTGTAACATATAGGGATTTCCCTAGATTGCGAAGCAAAATATTTAGGCGTTTAACGTGATGGTGTCATACCTCGCGAGGGTTTGATCGATAAATTGGGCGCGCGCAGGAGAAATCCAGCTGCGCGTTTTTTTTACGCAGAGTTTCCCGCAACCCATGCGCTAGACCATGCCCATTGAAAGTTGTAACCGCCAAGCCAACCGGTGACGTCAACCACCTCGCCGAT
>JBGTAU010000462.1:0-5769 GCA_041749675.1 Rhizobiaceae bacterium
TGCGGCAACGGCAATTGGGGTGACCTGCTTATTCCCGTCATTGTCACTAATGCACAAATGCCGAAGTTTTCGGATGCGGCTGAGTAAGCTTCATTAAACTGTGCTGCTTGTGTATGCGGCATGATCACAATTAGGCCAAACGGGGCGATCATTCGCCCCGTGTTTTTTTACCTCTAGCAATTCAGCTGTATCTTTGTGAACGGCTTTTCTTAGAAAATGAAGTCACCAGCAACCAGCAGCGCATCACTGGCTACAAAAAGCGAAAAGTCTGCCGTAGGTCCAGACCCTGGATTGCCGCTCGCAGCGTTTAGCGATAGCGTGATCATACCGATGCAGACACGAAAGTGGTTGCACCTTTTGTACGCGTGTTAAACTGTGCGCAGTCACCTTACTTAACCCCAAACGGGTGTACGCTATTATGTTGTCACCAAAACCAAAGCCCAAGTCAAAAAATACAAAGGCCGCGCCCCTACCCAGCAACGCGTGGCTCAAACCAATGACGCTTATCGTTGCCACCGTGCTTTCACTTTTAGGCAGCGTTGGCCAATTTCTGTTTATTGAGAGCTTTGATGCTGAAATTGGCGCGCGTACTTCTGAGATGAGAGACATTGAGGCACACGCGGCAACGTTGCGATCTACCCAAACCGAATATTTCAATTCTTATGTGCAAGCCAACTTACTATTTGCACTGAATCCAGCGGATGTTAGTGTCAATCGCGGTGTTACAGCGCAAATGTACCAATTAGCCATTCTGGACAGAGCCTTCCCGTTTCGCGCAATCTTGGGCGAAATGGCGATTGCTGGTTTATTTGACTTCAAAACTGTCAATGATCAATACCGCAGCCTATCTGAAAAGGCACGCGCGGACCTTAGCTATGAAAGCTACAATGCCCTGAACGCGTTTGAAAAAGACATTCTCGACAAAGCCTTATCGCTTCAACACAATTTGCAAGAACGGTTTTTTACTGCCCAAAATGAAAAGGCGGTCGCAGAGTCTGCCCGCGACCAGCGTCGCGTTTGGCTGATTGCTATGACTGCTCTTGGCACTGTGCTGTTGCTCGGTGCCAATTTGATTGAGGAACGAAAGAAAAACACTGTGTGAGTTCAATGGCTTATTGCGACGAACGTCACTTTCAAAGTGCTCGGGAGACTTTACACATGCCAAACACACTTTTAACTCCCGACCAAATGAGCGAAGCCGACCGCTTAACCATCGCGTCGGGTATCGCGGGTTTGTGGCTCATGGAAAATGCGGGCTACACTGTTCTGGATGTCGTGCTTCGCCATTATCCCGAAATGACCCGCGCTGTCGTGCTTTGCGGCCCGGGGAATAATGGCGGGGATGGTTATGTCGTAGCGCGTCTTTTCGCAGCACGGGGTGTTCCTGTTGCGCTCTACCGTTCATTGCCAGCTAAGCAAGGGAGTGATGCAGCGCTTGCGCAATCACGTTGGTCGTCACCAATCGAAGACCTTTCCACATTGAAAATCCAACCCGGCGATGTAGTCATTGACGCGCTTTACGGCGCAGGATTTTGCGGTGACCTGCAAGGTGCTGATGTTTTTGCAGCACAAATGGTTTCGCAGAGCGGCGTTCCTGTCATTTCTGTTGATTTACCAAGCGGCGTGGATGGTCTAACCGGCCAGCACCAAGGCCTGTGCTTTCGAGCCGATCACACGGTTACTTTCTTCCGCAAAAAGCCGGGCCACCTTCTCTATCCCGGCCGCGCTTTGTGTGGGCAACTGCATGTCGCAGACATTGGTATTTCACCGCGTATGTTGACCAACATCCACCCCATGCTGTTTGAAAATGACCTTCATCTATTTGGCAACAGCGTGCCGCAACCAGACGCCGAAACACATAAATATGCACGCGGCGCTGTTGGCGTATTTTCTGGTGGTGCGGGTGCGACCGGCGCAGCGCGGCTGTCGGCACTGGCTGCGGCAAAAGCAGGCGCTGGCGCGGTCATCCTACTTTCGCCTGTTGATTCCGTGCCGGAACTTGCGTCGCATCTAACCTCGGCGATGATCAGAACGCTCGATAGTCCAGATGCGTTAACTCATTGTATCCATGACAGAAAATACGGATCATTCGTCATCGGTCCGGGCTTCCGTGATCTACCGCGCTTGAAAGAAACGGTGCTTGCATTGTTGAGTTCAAAAAGAACATTGAATTTGGTATTCGATGCCGATGTGTTTTCAGCCTTTGCGGGCGATGCTGGGGCGCTGTTCTCTGCAATCGAAAAATCAACCTGTCACGTCGTTATGACACCGCATGAGGGCGAGTTCCAGCGCATCTTTAGCACCATCGCTCAGTCTGATTTAGCAAAGCATGAAAAGGCTTTGGCCGCGGCCAAGCTCGCACATTGCACCATCATCTTCAAAGGCCCAGACACCGTCATTGCCACGCCCGATGGCCGCGGCGCGATCAATTCAAACGGCGGCGCGATGCTGGCGACAGCTGGTTCCGGCGATGTGTTGGCAGGCGTTGTCGCTGGGCTGTTGGCGCAAGGAATGCCCGCCTATGAAGCCGCCTGCGCTGCCGTTTTTGTACATGCTGAAGCGGGTCAGCGCTTGGGTTATGGACTGATTGCGGAACAGTTGGCAAACGCAATTATTTTGCCGACAAACCGATAAATTGTTGCACTGCACAACCGATTTACTGCCCCTCCCCCCTTCCCTTAGTGAATTTAGAAGCGCTACTATAGGTCTCCCGAAACAAAAGCCCGGTGCATAATGGCGATCGAAACGCCCGACAAGAAACCGGTGCCGAAACGGCGCCGTACTCCAACTTACGTCAAGAATTTGCGCGGTGTGCGCAATTGGAAAGAAGCCAAAGAATGGCTGGCTTGGCGTTCCATCGAAGACATTGAATGCATGACGCCAGACTTGGCCGGCGTGCCGCGCGGCAAGATGATGCCGTCCGGGAAGTTTACCACGGAAACATCTTTGGCGCTGCCAAACGCTGTGTTCCGCCAGACCATTACTGGTGAATATCCGGAAGAAACCGGCGACTTCAAACATGATCCGCTGGATAGTGATTTGAAGTTGATGCCGGATTTGTCCACGCTCTCCGACGTGCCGTGGGAAACGGACCCAACCGCGCAAGTCATTTGCGATATTGTGTCGATTTCTGGCAAAGCGATCACCTATACCCCGCGCAATTTGCTGCGTCATATCGTTGGCCTCTATTCCGCCAAGGGTTGGAAGCCGGTGGTCGCGCCTGAGATTGAGTTTTATCTCGTCGCGCAAAATACGGACCCTGATTATCCGTTGCAAACGCCAAAGGGTCGCTCCGGCCGCGCTATTTCTGGTGGTCAGGCCTATTCGATTGCCGGCATCAATGAGTTTGATGAATTGGTCGATGACATCTACCATTTCTCGGAAAAACAGGGTCTGGAAATTGACACGCTGATCCACGAAGAAGGTCCATCGCAGATGGAGATAAATCTTCGTCATGGCGATCCACTCGAATTGGCTGACCAAGTGTTCCTGTTCAAGCGCACCATTCGTGAGGCTGCACTTAATCATGGCATGTATGCGACGTTTATGGCCAAGCCTATTCAAGGTCTACCAGGTTCGGCAATGCATGTGCATCAGTCGATTGTGGATAAAAAGACTGGCAAAAACATCTTTACGGCGGAAGATGGATCGGAAACGCCGGAATTTTTCCACTTTATCGGCGGAATGCAGCGCTATGTACCAGCCTTGCTGGTAATGATGGCTCCGTACGTCAACTCTTACAGACGCTTGACGCCCGGCTATTCGGCGCCTGTCAACACGGCTTGGGGCTATGATAACAGGACCACGGCCTTCCGTGTTCCACCATCTTCTCCAGCTGCAAGGCGCGTGGAAAATCGGCTTCCGTCATCAGACGCTAACCCTTACCTTGCGCTCGCGGCATCGCTGGCTGCTGGCTATCTCGGCATGGTCAATAAAATAATGCCAACCGAAGCCTCGACCGGCAACACCTATGGCGGCGGCATTCATTTGCCTCGCGGGCTTTTGGAAGCAGTTGCGCTGTTTGAGGCCGAAAAGGAACTGCGCGACGTGCTCGGCCAAGAGTTTGTCGCTACTTTCTCGGGCGTTAAGCGCGGCGAGTTTGAAACCTTCATGCAGGTGATCTCGCCTTGGGAGCGTGAATTCCTGCTGATGAACGTGTAAGCCATGGTTTACCAAAGCCCGATCTCACCGGGCGTGTCTTGGTATGAATCGAGTGTTGAAGCCCGTCCGGAGTATCCCACTCTGGACGGCTCGCACTCTTGCGACGTGCTGATCATCGGCGGCGGGTTTACGGGTCTCTCGGCCGCCTACCATCTGGCGGCCAAAGGGCTGTCTGTCATCGTTCTTGAACAAGCCCGCTTCGGCGATGGTGCATCGGGTCGCAATGGCGGTCAACTGAATACTGGGCAACGCGGATGGGTCGAAGATTTCGAATCCAGCCTCGGTTTTGAGCGCACCAAGTTCCTGTTTGACATGGCCGAAGACGCCAAATCCCATTTGCTTGGCTTTGCCAAAAGCCACGCCATCGACATCGACTATATGAACGGTCAGCTTGACGGCATTCATGCCAAGAAATATCTCAAAGACTATCAAGCCCATCCCGATGCGATGGCGCGCTATGGTTATCCGCACATTTCTTACATGAACGCTGAGGAGACAGCGCGGAGCATTGGCTCGCAGTTTTATCTCGGCGGCTTGCGCGATACGGGCACGGGTCATATTCACCCGCTCAAATTACTAATCGGCACGGCGCAGGTGGCCGCAAAGGCCGGTGCAAAATTATACGAGAATACCAAGGTCACGTCGCTGACCACCAACGGCGGCAAAGTTGTGGCCGTCACACCGACGGGCACCATTACAGCCAGCAAAGCACTCATCGCCGTCAATGCTTATGGCGGAAACTTAGAGCCAGTGTCGGCAGCGCATGTCATGCCGATTGGCTCGTTCATCGGTGCGACCGAACCGCTTGATCCGAATTCCACCGTGATCCCCGGCGGCGAAAGCGTTTCGGATTCGCGCTTTGTCGTGCGCTATTTCCGCAAGACCAAAGATCACCGCTTGTTGTTTGGTGGGCGCGAGATTTACACGGCCAGTTCCCCATCGGAGATTGAAAGCGGCGTGCGCAAGCAAGTCTCGGAAATTTATCCCGCGCTGGCAAATATCAAATTCACCCACGCATGGGGCGGTTATGTAGGCATCACCGTGCCGCGCGCACCGTTTGTGCGCGAAGTCATGCCAAACGTTACCAGCATCGGCGGCTTTTCCGGCCATGGCGTGATGATGGCGAACTATACAGGCCGTTTGTACGCCGAAACACTGACTGGCAATGATGATAAACTACGCGCGCTGCGCGAACTCAAAGTCCCGCCCTTCCCCGGTGGTCGGCGGTTTAGGACGCCTTTGCTCTTCTTGGCTCTGAGTTGGTTTGCGCTACGCGATCGGTTTTAGGCGCCAGCGCCAGCCACTGTGCATCGAGGTCCTGCAAAGCCTTGGCATCAAAATTTGAGGCCTCTTCCCAGTAACGGCCTGAGGGCACGAAATACCCCAAATCTGCCTCGCGCTTCAGCACAGATTCCATCGCTACCTTTGCCTCATGGCGATTGTGATAGGCCGCCCACGCGTCCACATCTTCGCCGCGAAGCGCCGCCAATTCGTCCAAATCCATGCGGGGAAACACCAGTCGCGTGTCTTGGCGGGCGGATAGGTTCACCGTAAAGCAGCCTTGCGCTGCCGCAAAATGCATCAGCCGCGCCGACTTCGCCTCAAGGC
>JBGTAU010000463.1:0-2815 GCA_041749675.1 Rhizobiaceae bacterium
ATCAGAGGCCGGGATTGGGCTCCGCTAAATGATTTGGCGGGTAGTTGGTGTCAGTGATGGCAGCAATGAGAAGGTCCGGGGAAACCGAAATGGGGTGCAAGATTGGAAAAAAGCCAGTCGCGAATGCAGCACTCGATCCTGCAGAATGATTCCAAGTCAGGGGTTATGCCTTGAAACTGGATCAGGAATGAACAGCTGGCCATGCCAGACTGGCGCGGGGTACTCCGGATCAGGTGTTGTGGGGCGCAAAAGCCTCAGTGTTTGACGGTCAAAGTAGACTTTTCAGACCAACACCCACAGGGCTGAAAAGCCAGCCTAAACAGTGTGCGAAGTCAACGTGCGGGGCGCAGAAGTTACGCCACCACAATTTCTTGGCGTTTCGCGAAGAAGCGCCCCGCTTCCCAACTGATGGACACCCCGAACGGTTTGCCGTGTCGGGAGTTGGGTGTTTGGTGGCAGAATGTCGGTAAAAAGGATGGATCAGCGAGCCAAAAACTTATGCGCAGCATAAAGCGACAACGCCGCCGCATTCGACACATTAAGTGATTTGATCAAACCTGGCATATCCAACCGCGCCAAAGTGTTCGCCGTCTCGCGCACCTTCTGGCGAAGGCCTTTGCCTTCAGCGCCAAGCACGAGTGCGATCTTCAGTCCGGTCATGCAGCTTTCCAGTTCCACTTCACCTTCAGAATCAAGCCCGATGGTTTGAAAACCAAGGCCGGAGAGTTCATCCAAAGCATCGGACAAGTTACGCACTTCAATATGCGGTATCATTTCGAGCGCCCCAGATGCGGCCTTCGCCAGCACGCCCGATTCGTGTGGGCTGTGGCGTGCCGTGGTGATCAAAGCGCCGCAGTTAAACGCCACTGCCGAGCGCATAATTGCGCCGACATTGTGCGGGTCGGTCACTTGGTCGAGTACCAACACCAGCCGAGTATCCGTCAAATCACCGAGACGCTTGGTCTGCAGCGGTTCGGCTTCCACCATAACGCCTTGATGCACAGCGTCCGACCCTGTTTCGCGGTCAATATTGCGTGGCTCAACGATTTCGACTGGGAAATCGAACGCCGTAATGTCGTCGATCTCCAACCGCTCCAAAGCATTGCGCGTCACAAGCATGCGCTTGATCATGCGAGCAGGGTTCTCCAATGCGGCTTTCACCGTATGGATACCGTATAACCGCAGTACGCCCTCAGGCGCACGGGTTCCCGGCACCGAGGGACGCTCTTGTGGCTTGGGTGGCCCGCCTGCTTTGCGATCGCGAAATTCGCGGCGCAGCTTGGCGTAATGGGTGTTCTTGGCATGTTTGTCGTCTGGAATGTCATTCATGAGGCGGCTCTTATCACCAAGTGTTTGATCTGCCTATGTATGAAACATAAAAATAGCAGCGAATGGCGGTTGACAGTCTTGGTCTCAATGTTCATAAGCCGGACGCGGTTTCCAGCCTTCACTATCAGGCAACGCTTGCTGACAACAGCAAACGATCAATGGTTCCGGGAGATTGTCCCGAGCGGCAAAGGGGGCGGACTGTAAATCCGCTGGCTACGCCTTCGTAGGTTCGAGTCCTACATCTCCCACCACCATCTTTTCGTGCGCTTGTCGAAGAGTGAGGCGGAAACCGGCTTCTCTTTCTGCCTGCGTCAGTCTATGTCTGGCAGTGCAATGCGGGTGTAGCTCAATGGTAGAGCAAGAGTTTTCCAAACTCAAGACGAGGGTTCGATCCCCTTCACCCGCTCCAATATAACTTTATTGCTCTTGCCTCGATTGCTTGGCCTGTTAAAAGGCGGACAAAGCATTATTCGAGGAGCATTCCATGACCATAACACGCATCGAAGTCGGCAAGCGCATGTCGCAAGCTGTGATCCACAATGGCATTGTTTATCTGGCTGGATTGGTCTCAGAAGAGAACCGCGGCAAGCCTGTTGTGGATCAGACACGCGAAGTTCTAGGCGAAATTGACCGTCTACTGGCACTTGCCGGTTCGGACAAAACCAAGCTTTTGAAAGTCAATATTTGGCTGACAGACATGACCACATTTCATCAGATGAATGAAGCTTGGGATGGTTGGGTAGCGCAAGGCCATACTCCTGCCCGTGCGACCGTTGAGTCAAAGTTGGCAGCGCCTGGGTACGATGTTGAAATCATGGTTGAAGCTGCCATCTAATCTCGAAATTGTGGTGATTGATCCACGTCAATGAATATTGGCGTACACTGTGCAAATGACGAAGATGCACAGTGGTTTGGAGAATTGCCATGAACAACGAAAAGCCTCTAACGACCGTTGAGATCGACAATCTTAAGTGCGGTGGCTGTGCCAATACAATTACCAAGGGCTTGTTGTCGCTGTCTGGTGTGACAAATATTTCTGTCGATCCGGAGAAATCAACAGTGTCGTTTGGGGCGCTGCAAAGCAAATTGCCTTTGGTTTTGGCGAAGCTTAAGTCGATGGGCTATCCGCAGAAAGGCACCACCCATGGATTTGAAGCAGGTTTAGCTACGACGAAATCCTACGTGAGTTGTGCCATTGGTCGCTTGAGCTAATCGCGCCATTACGCTCCAGTCCTGTCGAGTTGCCTCTTGCGGGTTAGTCCTGTTTCTCATATAAGCCCGCCAGATTTTGACCGCGCATACGCTTCAGCGGTTCATTGGGTTTTGAAACAGATAGGACACGGATATGGCCAAGAGTAAATTTGAACGCACTAAGCCGCACGTTAACATTGGCACGATTGGCCACGTTGACCATGGCAAGACGTCATTGACGGCAGCGATCACCAAGTTTTTTGGTGAATTCCGCGCTTACGACCAAATTGATGCT
>JBGTAU010000464.1:0-3173 GCA_041749675.1 Rhizobiaceae bacterium
GTGAGCAACATACGCAAATCTGCGAGCACATCCATCATGCTGACCACTTGCGGGCGCAAGGTTTGTCGCCGTGAATATGCCAGCAATTGCCGCACTAGCGATGCCGCACGGTTGGCATTTTGCTTGATGTTCATAATGTCCGGAAATGACGGATCAGACGCGCGATGGTTGGACAGTAGCAAATCCGACGACATAATAATGGCGGTCAGAACATTGTTAAAGTCATGCGCGATGCCGCCTGCAAGTTGACCGACAGCTTGCATTTTCTGGCTCTGGGCAATTTGCGCCTCAAAGGCCTTTTGCTCTGTGGTTTCTACAGCATAAACGAAGGCAGCCTCACCGCCCTCTTCATCCGCTTCTTCTTCGGTCGTGTTGAAATAAACTCGCAAATAGCGGGATTCATCATTGGCGATAACGCTGTCAATCGGCGATATATCTATTTGACGCTCAACGGCATTTTGCAACGCTTTACGGAACACGTCTCGGTCTCGCTCGTGAACCACAGTTTCAAGCGCTACATGGCGATCAACCGCATCAAGATCAAAAAGCCCTCCAAACAATTTATGGAACGGCGCGTTGGTGCGCAATACTTTGCCATGACGATCGACCGCTGCAATCGCCATCGGTGCCGAATTGAAGAACCGCGTGAAGCGCACTTCTGCTGTGCGCTGTTCGGAAAGGCCATCTTCACCAGCTGATCGATTGATGACGATGGTGCGAGAAGGACCCGGCTGTCCGTCTTTGCCGGTTTGGACACGATGATAAAACCGCACAGGCAAAGCCTGACCATTGGACTTTGCCATATCCAAATCAATGATCGCACTGCGGCTGGTGCCGGGTTCGGCTTTAACAGAAGAAATGAGCGCCATGCCGTCACCAGCCAATAGATCGCGCAGTCGCAAGGTACCTGGCCGAAAACTGCCGAGATCTATGCCGAGCCATTCTGCAACCGTAGCATTGATATAGCCGATGCGTTGATCGGCATTCGTCGACAAAAAGCCAGCTGGCGCATGGTCCAAATGATCGATAGCCAATTGCAAATCAAGAAAGAACCGCTCTTGCTCGGCCCGCTCATCCGAAATGTCGCTAATCTGCCAAAGAAACAGCTTCTGCCCCATATCAGGCAACTTTAAAGCTCTGGCCTTCAGGCGATACCATACGCCGTTCGCATTTGCAGTGCGCGCCAGCCCGCGGGAAAGCCGAATTTCTTCAAGTGCATTTTGTCCGTTTTGGACTGATTGCACCATACGCTCTGTGGCTTCGTAGGCCTCCGGATAAGCGTTCAATACACTTTCCAGTGAACGCACTTCCGTCGAGCTTTTCGCACCACTAATATCCGCGTACGCTTTATTGGCATAGACAATGCGCCCGCGTTCATCATTGACCAATGTGCCTTCACTCGAACCATCGAGCAGCAAACGTGACATTTCATTGTTTGTAGAGCGCGGGGCGATGCGAATAATGCCAATAACCGAAGCAAATAAATAGAAAATGCCGACCATGGCAAATATGCCCAAAAGGCCTAGGCGAAAAGCTTCGCCCATGCGGTCTCCAAATACAAAAAACAGTGCAGCGGCGGCAATCAAAATAAAACCAAGCACAAGCAACCGAACCATATCGCCTGTGCGCGTTTCTTGATCAATTACAGACAAGGTGTCTGATTTCAAATCTTTCATCATTTCCCCGGAAATGTTCGGGCCACGAGCCCAAAATTACATGATTCTGTTTGAATCATATTCTACCACGCACGGAAAGGGCATTTGTCAGTTCTCTTGATATTGCCAGACGAAATACCAGTACTTTTGAATGCCCACAGGTTCAACTTGTCGATAAGGCAATAACCGTCTAGACTTCTTCAAACTGTAAAGACGTGAGGTCGCTATGCCAGAACTGATCCAAAAGATATTCGGAAGCGCTGTTAATCCCATCGTTGCTTACGTTATCATTTTTATAGTCATTGTGTTGGCAATTTACATAATCATACGCATTGCACGTAAATTGCTCGGCGGTACATATGTTGCTGGCGGAAAATCCAGGCATCTGCGTCTTGCGATTATGGATGCAACGCCTGTCGATTCCCACCGTCGATTGGTTTTGGTGCGCCGCGATGACGTTGAACATTTGATTTTAATTGGCGGACCGACAGATGTAGTGGTCGAGCAAAACATTAAATTGGCAAAACAGTCGACGCAGCGTCAAGAACCTGACCCGATGCCTGCACCTTTGACGCCTCCAACAGCAGAGCGAATGGAAGCGCCGATGATGACAACTCCCAATCAACCGGTTTCTCCAGCACACGCTGATCGTCAATATACGCCGGCGCCGATCACACCGCGACCAATGCAACAGGTTGCACCTGCCCCGATACGTCCAATGGCACCCGTGGCACCAAGAATTGAACCAAGACCATTGGCACCGCGCCCCCTGGACGTGCGGCCAGTTGCCCCCCCAAGTGTTGTGGCACCATCAAGTGTTGTCGCACCCCCAAGTGTTGTCTCACCCCCAAGTGTTGTCGCCCCAACAAGTGTCACTGTCGAACGCGTTGTCACGCCCGCGGTGCCAAAGGTCGAAATGCCGACCGTCGCCGCTGCAACAGTCGCAACCGTTGCAGCAGCAACTGGTCAAGCAAACCCAACCAAGTCCTCTAGCTTTGAAGATGCTTTGCTGGTGGATCTTTCAAATGACATCAATAATGCAGCCAATGATGTGGACGACATTTCGTTGGAAGATGAAATGGAAGGCCTGTTAGCGAGCCTGGACACCAAGGGCGAGCGCATAGGGTAAAGTGATTCCTTAGCCATGGCTTACGAACTCAAAACCAAGGCAACCGACATTGATCTCGCGCAATTCATCGCTGGCCTTGAGCAGAAGCGCAGGGCTGAAGCCGAACTGATCCACGAAATGCTCGCAACCCTGACTGGACACACTGCCAAGATGTGGGGCCCTAACATTATTGGATATGATACATACGACTATCACTATGCCAGTGGCCAAAAAGGCACTTGGTTCCGCATCGGGTTTGCACCCCGAAAAGCAGCGATGGTGATTTACTCAATTCCGGGCTTCGAGGACTTGACGGCCGAATTGGCGCAGATCGGCCCGCATAAGCACGAAAAATCTTGTCTCTATTTGAAATCTGTAGACAAGCAAACAATGCCCGCGCTGGCGGCGCT
>JBGTAU010000465.1:0-7147 GCA_041749675.1 Rhizobiaceae bacterium
GCGCGGATGGTCTGGGGCAAGCACAGTGATCTCTGTAATGCCTTCAAATTTATGGGTTTTGACCATGGTATCAAGTTTGCGGTCAGCGATTTGCGCTTGACGTAAGAACTCGGCGTGACGCAATTGATCATCCAAGGAGACCGTCAAAAGATAGTTTTGGTAGTGCAGGTGCACCAGCGCATCGCGCTCATTTTGGCTCCAACCAGACAATGCATAGCCCAACTGTTCACGCGCTTGCTCAGTTCGATCTTTTCTAGACACTTCGGAAAAACCGCCGGTCAAAAACAATTCGGTTTCGTAAAACAAAGTCCGCAGCAATTGGCCTTTCCAGCCATTCCACACGCCAGGACCAACAGCACGAATATCGCAAACGGTTAGGATCAGCAGCATTTTCAAGCGATCAAGCGTTTGCACGCGTTCGGCAAAATCAAGAATGGTTTTACGGTCGTTCAAATCGCGTGATTGCGCGACCATGCTCATGGTCAAATGTTCTTCAATCAGCCAAGCGACTGTTTCAGTTTCAGCAATTGTTAATCCTAGGCGCGGGCATACAGCACGCGCCACCATGGCTCCGGCAATCGAATGATCTTCAGGTTGGCCCTTGGCAATATCATGCAAAAACAGGGCAACATAAATAAGGTGGCGTTCGTCTTTGAGAGCAGGCAATAGCTGTGACGCCAAAGGATGCTCATGCGCCAACGTGCCTTTTTCAATGCCAGACAAGACACCAATGCAGCGCAACAAATGTTCATCGACCGTATAGTGATGATACATATTAAACTGCATCATAGCGACGATTTTACCGAACTCCGGCACAAAGCGCCCAAGGACACCCGCCTCGTTCATGCGGCGCAATGTCAATTCCGGATTGTTTTTAGACGTGATAATCTCGACAAACAGCCGGTTGGCTTCTTTGTTTTCGCGAAGCGGCGCATCGATGAGACGCAGCGAGCGCGTGACGGCCCGCATTGCATCGGGGTGCAGCTCATGGCCTGATTTATCAACCAAATGGAACAAGCGAATGAGATTGACGGGATCTTTGGTGAAGACATGCTCGTTGGCAATGTTGATACGATGATACTCGATCATGAAATCTGGTTCGCCCGCAATTTTCTTCTTCGCTCGGGTGAAGGAAGAAAAAATACGCGTTAGTCCTGGCACATTCTTAGCGTGCTCTTCTTCGAGCGCGGAACAGACGATACGGGTCAAATCACCCACGTCTTTGGCGATCAAGAAGTAATGCTTCATGAAACGTTCGACGGGAGAAAGGCCGGGCTGATCACGATAATTCAAGCGCTTAGCAATATCGCGCTGAATATCGAACGACAAACGCTCTTCTGCTTTCCCGGTTTGAAAATGCATATGACAGCGCACGGCCCAAAGGAAATCTTCGGCTTTGCGAAAACTTGTGAGTTCTGCATTGGAAAAAATCCCCTTGCCGACGAGCTCCTCACCGGTTGAGACACGGTAGTAATACTTTGAAATCCAGAATAGAGTTTGCAAGTCTCGAAGGCCGCCTTTGCCCTCCTTGATGTTGGGTTCCACCAAATAGCGCGACTCGCCCTGACGCGCGTGGCGCTGATCGCGTTCTGTCAGTTTGGCTTGGATGAACGCAGGTCCAGTACCTTTTACCACTTCCAAATCAAAGCGCTTCATCATCGTGGCAAATAAAATTTCGTCGCCCAAGATCAACCGCGATTCGAGCATTGCAGTGCGCACAGTCACGTCTGAAATTGCCATTGCAATACAGTCGTCGATAGAGCGCGAAGCATGACCTACCTTGAGGCTAAGATCCCATAACATGTAGAGAATAAATTCAATCGTCTTGGCGCTCGTTGGAGATTGTTTAGCTGGAACGATGAATAGCAAATCAATATCAGAGCTGGGTGCCAGCGTACCGCGGCCATAGCCCCCGACCGCTGCAATCGCAATTTTATCGCGGTCCGCATTGCCTTTCGGAGGGTACACATGGCTCACAACATAATTGTACAAGACCTCAATGATTGCATCCATCAAGCCACTGAGGCGATGCGTGCAAGCCATGCCCGAGCCGTCTTCCAGCAGCAATTTTTCCGCAGCACTGCGTCCATTCGCGAGCGTATTCTTCAAAAGTTCAACAATTTTCGGCCGCATGACGGTTACATCAAACCCAGTGGTGGACGTCAATTGATCAAGTTCCGCCGCAAGTGCGGCCTGATCTAATACTGTGCTGAGTTTCAATGCGTGGCGCATTAATTCGCCTGATTTGGGTGGAAGATTTTCAGCTTATACCGGATGCGTTCCGGCTTTCCTATCACGAATTTTCACCAAGCTGCTTGAGTCTATACAGCGCATCCAAGGCTTCCTTAGGTGAAAGTTCGTCAGGATTGATCAAAGACAGTTCCGCCAATGCGGCGTTTTGTTTGGATTTAGGCTGCGCCTCGCGTTTGACGGCGACTGAGAACAGTGGCAGGTCGTCGATTAATGTGTTGGCTTTGCCTGCGCTCTCGCCAGTTTCTAATTGCGCCAAAACTGCTTTGGCGCGCTCGACCACCGCTAGGGGGAGGCCTGCAAGACGGGCGACTTGTACACCATAAGATCGATCTGCTGAACCCTTGCCAACCTCGTGCAAAAATACCACGTCTCCGTCCCATTCTTTCACGCGCATGGTGACATTGTTCAATCGGCCAAGTTTTGCAGAAAGCGCAGTGAGTTCGTGAAAGTGCGTGGCAAACAAAGCCCGAGATTTGTTCACCTCGTGCAAATGTTCAACAGACGCCCAAGCAATCGACAGACCATCAAATGTTGAAGTGCCCCGTCCAATCTCATCGAGAATGACCAATGAACGCGGTCCAGCTTGATTAAGAATAGCGGCGGTCTCAACCATCTCGACCATAAAGGTCGAACGACCACGCGCCAAATCATCGGACGCACCAACGCGCGAAAACAACCGGTCAACAATACCAATATGCGCAGATGATGCAGGCACAAACGATCCCGCTTGCGCTAAGATTGCGATCAATGCGTTTTGGCGTAAGAATGTCGACTTACCGCCCATATTGGGACCGGTTAACAGCCAAATTTTTCCACCAGTTTCGCCTATGTCTGCGGAAAGTTCGCAGTCGTTGGGAACAAAAGGTTGCTGCGCTGCGCGGCGCAACGATTGTTCGACAACCGGATGGCGTCCCTGCACAATGGCAAATGCTTGGCTTTCATCCACGCGTGGACGGCACCAAGCCTCTTCCTCCGCCAAAGTCGTTAAGCCTTGGCTGACATCGACGGCGGCCAGCGCTCGCGCGGCAGTTTGGATAATATGTGCGGCATCGACAACAGCTTGGCGCAGATTTTCGAAAACTGACAGCTCGATCTCGAGAGCTTTTCCCGCAGCGCTAGCGATCTTCTCTTCAAGCGCCGCCAGCTCAACTGTCGTAAAACGCATTGCATTGGCCATTGATTGCCGGTGAATAAACCGCGCCTTGGCCGCTGGTGTTCCGTTCATCGTTTCTGCATGATTGGCAGTGACCTCGATATAGTAACCGAGAATATTATTGTGCCGTATTTTCAAGGAACGGATGCCGGTCTCTTCTTGGAAAGAAATCTCCATGCCAGCAATGACGCGGCGCGAACTATCGCGCAACGCCCGAAGTTCGTCTAACTCAGCACTTTGACCTTGACGTACAAATCCACCATCGCGTTTTAATAACGGGAGCTCGTCAGCCAGCGCAGTCGACAATAGATTGCGCAGCGACACCGGCAATTGAGACAATGATTGTGCTGCCGCGCTTAATTCAGCGGGTAAGGATATTATCTGCATTGCTGCCGCGATTTCAAAGCCAGCTTCTATGCCGCGCCTAATCATGTCCAAATCACGCGGGCCGCCTCGATCAAGAGCCAATCGAGAAAGCGCACGCGGCATATCGGGAACGTGGCGCAGAATTTCGCGCAGTCGCCCGCTTAAGCGCTCATTGGCCATCAAAAAGGCGATGCTGTCCAAGCGGTTATCGATTTCGTGTGGACTGGTTAGCGGCGACATGAGGCGCTCTGCTAACAAACGGGCACCTGCTCCGGTCACAGTACGGTCTATGGCGCGCAGCAAGCTGCCCTGCCGCTCGCCTGACAGGGTCTTCGTCAGTTCAAGATTAGCGCGTGTCGCTGGGTCAATAAACAAGGTAGACGATGCAAGTTCGCGCTCAGGGCGGAGCAGCGGCGGGCGATTGCCAATTTGTGTTTTTTCAACATAGGCAATCGCGGCAGAAACAGCTGCCAACTCGGCACGCGAGAACGTGCCAAATCCATCCAGCGCCGAAACATCAAAGAAACGCATTATGCGCGCTTCCGCTGTGCTGCTTTCAAAAAGGCTCGACGGTTCTGAGCGCACAATGCGCCCCAACCATTCGAATGCAGCGCGAAACGCAGTGTCGTGAAACACACTATCGGCGACGATCAATTCGCGCGGATCAATGCGCATGACGTCTGGAACGAGACGTGAAAGTTCACTTTCAGCAACGCGAAAAGTACCGGTAGAAATATCAATCCAAGCCAAAGCGATCGTTTGAGCACTGCCCTTGATCCGCGCCAGCGTCATCAAATAATTGGCTTCCCCTGGAGCTAAAAGTTTTTCTTCTGTGATGGTTCCTGGCGTAACAAGCCGAACCACGTCCCGCTTGACCACTGACTTTGCGCCGCGCTTTTTGGCCTCTGCCGGATCTTCCAATTGTTCACAAACAGCAACTCGAAATCCAAGGCCGATGAGTTTTTGTAAATAATCATCAGCGGCATGTACCGGCACGCCGCACATAGGAATATCTTTTCCAAGGTGCTTGCCGCGCTTGGTGAGCGCAATGCCAAGTGCACGCGAAGCCACGAGCGAATCATCAAAAAACAACTCGTAAAAGTCACCCATCCGATAAAACAACAATGAGTCAGGATTGGCCGCTTTGATCTCAATATATTGTTCCATCATCGGTGTACGCCGCGATGTAATTGCATCGTCGCGGTCTAGTGCGATCGTCTCGTCAGTATCTGATGAAGAATGGTCCAATATAATGCGCTCTCAAAAACTTCCCGCTCTTATCAGAGTTGAAGTCTTCAATGGCAAGAGTTTTAAGCAAACCGCGCTGCATCCACACCAAAATGCGCGATATAGCGCGGCGTAATGTGTTCAACGGGCAAGATAACGAACACATCTGTCGTGCCGAAATCATGATCAACCACAGCACCATCGCCAAATGTGGCACCGACCCGTAAATAGCCCTTAATCAGCGGCGGCATGGCATTGAATGCCAACCTTTCATGGATCGCTTCGCGCGGCATGAGGTCCATGGTGACGTATTTCGCAGCATGCCCTTTGACCAACCACTCATCATGTGCCAACGCGTGATGATGAATATACGATAGTGCGAGAGCATGTTGTGCAGGGTTCGTACCGGTGAACGATGCACATCCGCACATGATATCGATCGACCATTGGCGGCAACACGCCCAGATGCCTTGCCATAGAAGTTCGACCGTGCGGCGTGTGCGATATTGCGGCAAGACACAAGAACGGCCGAGCTCCAAAATGCGCCTCGCGGGCATGCGCGCAGCAAGTCCTGCAATGTCAAATTCGTTTTGTGAATAAAACCCACCTGCCAACTCTGCTTGCTCTTCACGCAGCAATCGATACGTCCCGACGATTTTTGAGGCGGTTGGCCCATTAAGCATCGTGTCGATAACTATTAAATGCTCGCAATAGGCATCGAAGCGGTCGGTATCCCGTCCGTAAAGGTCAATATTGGCAGGCGAATGGGTATGAAATACGCGGTGACGAAGCGCTTGTGCCGCGTCAATCTCATCGGCGGTCCGCGCTAAACGCACAATCAATGAGCCAAGCCGACCCAACACATCGCCGCGCTTGGAAAATCCCAAGCTTATCGGCGGCAAAAAGTGTTCCGCGCACCCAAATTCATTGCGTATCAGTGCCATCAAAACCATCCCGATTCTAAAGATTACGGGCCGTATAATTAGAAATTGCTACACGTTCATGACGACATTTAGTTGATAAAAAGGCAAGTGCTTTGTGAAATCAAGCGGCTGCAGCGGTTTCTTCGATGAGCCCAATCAAACGCGCTGGATCAACGGGCTTGGTGACGTACCCGTTGCCACCAACGGCGCGCACCGCTTTTTCGACGGACGCTTGGCCATCAGCGGTAAGAGCTAAAATTGGGACAGGTTTACGACCGTTCTGATCTTCGCCGTTGCGAATGGCCGCAATCGCATCCAGTCCGTCCATCACCGGCATGTGTAAGTCCATCAATACGAGATCATGAACATCGGGCCTCGCATTGATTTCATTGACAGCGGAGCGACCATCGCCAACCACCATAACCGCATGTCCGGCCCGCATCAGTGCAGCCTTGACCATGAGAGCATTGATCTCATTGTCTTCGGCAACTAAAATCGACAGGGTTTTGTTGTGGCTTTTTACTGCACCAAGTTGTGGGGGCATGTCGCCCTTTGTTTCGCTGATTGGCGCGTTGCCTGAGAGCAGTCTTATAAGCGTTTTCTGACGGACCGGACGTACCAGGTAAGTTTCAAATCCAAGTTCATGAAACTCCGCCATATTCCCGCGGTCGCTGGGTTCGATCAATATCACTCGGTTCGTAAAAACAGAAAAATCAGTGCCCACTTTGAGCAATTGGCGCATAGTCGGTACATCGACAAGCAACCGCGTGCTTTGTGAATCTGCCGCAAGTAGATCACCGTTTTTGCCACTAAAAACACGCCCACTACCACCGTTACTTTGAATGATCTTTGTCAGTGTTTCACCTTCGATTGCCGATGACATAGCCACCGTACAATCAAGCCCTATTAATGGCTTCTCAAAGCTGGATTGTGCAACACTTAACAGCGGCATTTTGATCGTGAAAACTGATCCAACGCCGACAGTACTTTGCACCAAAACTTCGCCGGACATAGCTTCAACAAGCTTGCGCGTAATAGCAAGGCCGAGGCCAACACCTGAATGTTGACGGGTGTTTCCACCGTCGACCTGCTCAAACTGTTCAAAAATACGGCTGATGTTTTCGCTTTGAATTCCGCGACCCGTGTCTCGAACACTTAAGAGCAGTGAATTTTCACGCGTTGAAACTTCAAGACAGACACCGCCAGTGTCCGTAAATTTGATGGC
>JBGTAU010000466.1:0-6459 GCA_041749675.1 Rhizobiaceae bacterium
GATTGCGGCTGCAAAGGGTTCTGAATTTTTGAAAGTTGCTCTCGGCGCAGATTTACACCGCACCTTTGTTGCCATCAAAGAGTCTGAATATTTGCGCGTAGCGCGCACAATTGCAGACGTCGACTACCAGCTATACCTGCACGAGGTGTGAGGTGAAGATCTTGGTCTTCCCCGTCACGACAGGAAAAAGCGTTTCTTACCAAGTCCTGCGCGGACCATTGTCGATGTGAAAAAACCCCGACGGATAGCGATTATAGCCGCCTACCCCGCCTTGCGCCAAAAGGAAGTTCATCAGACCGCGCGTAGAACCGTGCACACGGAAATCCACGGCGCGACACGACAAATGCATCGACTTCCCGCGACCGCCCACTTTGCGATTTTTCCCCGGCGCCCGATAAGTCGAGTTAACAGTGATGGGTCCGTATTTGGCTGATACCTTTGCAAGTACCGCACGAAGACTACCAGGGACACATTTGGCAGGCGCACGGTAATCAATACGCGCGACACCGCGCGGCAAAGCTGCCAGCAAGAGCGGATTAATGTCATCATAAACGCTGTCAGCAAGATGCGCATGTTCTTCGCCAAAATCATGCACAGCAACTTGCTTTTTTGGTGAGACCGTTGACAAAAATTGTCCCGCCAAAGCGGACTGATCACCTTGTGGCGCAAATAACATCAACGCCAAGAAGAAGAATGTAACAACGGATAGCTGCCGAACAAGACAACGTTTCAAAAACTCAAATATCAAAACAAACCCACTTCAGAGTTGCGTGTGTGACCGCAAATTATGCGATGACATACTGAAACCCTCCACCCAAGCGTGGTTTTAGAGCCGATTGTGGCCAAAATGTGCAAATACTCATCAACCAATGTTACGCGATGTAACTAAGTCGGCATATTTAACACCCTCACGCACTATGACGCGAAATTCCAAACCAAGCCAAAGGTCTAGTTTATTCGGGCGCTACATCTTGCTATGGAAATCTGGAAATGGCGTGATGGATCACCATGACGCCGCCGTGGCGGGGAGCTGCGGTTTGTCGATCAGGAGGAGTTTGCCATGTCTGAGAAAGTCTATGATATTCTGCCATCAGCCAAAACCAATGCGTTGATCGACAATGATACGTATTTGAAATGGTACAAGGAATCGATCAAGAATCCTGACAAATTTTGGGGCAAGCACGGCAAGCGCATCGATTGGTTCAAACCCTACACAAAGGTTAAAAACACCTCATTCACCGGCAAAGTATCGATCAAATGGTACGAAGATGGCACAACCAACGTCTCGTGGAACTGTATTGACCGCCATTTGAAGAAGCGCGCCAATCAGGTCGCGATCATCTGGGAAGGCGACAATCCATTCGACGACAAGAAGATAACCTACAAAGAATTACATGAGCATGTTTCCAAGCTCGCCAACGTGATGAAATCCAACGGCGTCAAAAAGGGTGACCGAGTCACCATTTATATGCCGATGATCCCGGAAGCAGCGTACGCGATGCTGGCATGCACCCGCATTGGCGCTATTCACTCTATCGTTTTTGGCGGCTTTTCTCCTGATGCATTGGCTGGCCGCATTGTTGATTGCCAGTCCAATTTCGTGATCACAGCCGACGAAGGTTTGCGCGGTGGCAAGCCTGTTCCGCTGAAAGAGAACACTGATAAGGCGCTCGACATCTGCGCTCACAACGGTTTTCAGGTCAAAAACGTTCTCGTGGTACGCCGTACGGGCGGCAAGATCGGCTGGGCCAATGGCCGCGATCTTTGGTACCATGACGAAATGGCCAAAGCCTCGGATAAGTGCAAGCCGGAGCCAATGAAGGCGGAAGATCCGCTGTTCTTACTCTACACTTCAGGCTCAACAGGCAAGCCAAAAGGCGTTCTCCACACCACAGCAGGCTATCTCGTCTATGCCTCAATGACGCACCAATATGTGTTCGATTATCATGATGGTGATGTTTATTGGTGCACGGCCGATGTTGGCTGGGTCACCGGCCACAGCTACATTGTCTATGGCCCGCTTGCCAATGGCGCAACCACATTGATGTTTGAAGGTATTCCAACCTACCCAACTGCCGGCCGTTTTTGGGAAGTCATCGACAAGCATAAAGTCAATATTTTCTACACAGCCCCAACCGCACTGCGCGCACTCATGGGCGCTGGCAATGCCTTGGTCGAGAAGACTTCACGCAAATCCTTGCGCGTTCTGGGCTCGGTCGGTGAACCGATCAACCCAGAAGCGTGGGAGTGGTATTACAATGTGGTGGGAAATAAAAAGTCGCCAATCGTTGACACATGGTGGCAAACAGAAACCGGCGGTATTTTGATCACGCCGCTGCCAGGCGCGACTAAGCTGAAGCCAGGCTCTGCCACGCGCCCGTTCTTTGGCGTCCAGCCACAACTGGTTGATAATGAAGGCAAAGTGCTTGAAGGTGCTGCAGACGGCAACCTGTGCATCACCGACTCTTGGCCCGGCCAGATGCGCACAATCTACGGCGATCATGAGCGCTTCGGCCAGACATACTTCTCTACCTACAAAGGCAAGTATTTCACCGGTGACGGCTGCCGGCGTGATGCCGACGGCTATTACTGGATCACCGGTCGCGTGGATGATGTGATCAATGTTTCCGGACACCGCATGGGCACAGCAGAAGTCGAATCGGCACTTGTCAGCCATCATCTGGTGGCTGAGGCAGCGGTTGTCGGCTATCCACACGATATTAAGGGACAAGGCATCTACTGCTACGTGACCTTAATGGCGGGTGAGGCCGGTTCTGATGAGTTGCGCAAGGAACTCGTCGCCCATGTTCGCAAAGAAATCGGCGCGATTGCGTCTCCAGACAAATTGCAGTTTGCGCCAGGCCTTCCCAAGACGCGCTCCGGCAAAATCATGCGCCGCATCTTGCGCAAGATCGCAGAGGATGATTTTAGCTCCTTGGGTGATACATCGACACTTGCTGATCCAGCTGTGGTTGATGATCTGATTACAAATCGTCAGAATAAAAAGGGTTAAGGCGCTCTGATAGCAATCGGTTGCTTGATCTGAGTACAGTTAAGGCAGACATTACAGGGCAGCTGAGAGGCTGCCCTGTTTTTTTGGAAGGCCTGCACATGAATATTCTGAAAGCTGGGGCTGCGTATTTTGCGATTATCTTTGCACTGGGATTTGTGCTTGGCACCATCCGCGTATTGCTTACCGCGCCGGATATGGGCGACCTAAACGCAACACTACTCGAACTGCCTGTCTTGCTTATTGCGTCTTGGATAGTTGTAGGTTGGCTTATCAAACATCTAAAAATTGCACCCACTGCTAAATATCTTATAGCCATGGGGGCCGTAGCGTATGCAATTCTTATGATCGCAGAACCCTTGCTTGGCCTCTCGTTCGGAAAATCACTGAAAACACAGTGGATCGACATTTTACGACCGGCCGGTCTGGCAGGCCTCAGTGGTCAAATTCTTTTCGCCTTAATCCCTTGGATAAGGCTGAGTAACAAAAGTTTGTTTACAATGCCAAACCTAGGATTTATGCGGCGTTCAAAAAAACAAGCTAATAAGGGCAACAAATGATTGTGGATTCTATCTGTTTTTTTGCAGCATAGTATGCAAGGTTGTAATTTGCGAAACTGCATGATCGCTTTTCTAACTAACGTATAGGAAAACGGAAACAAATAAAAAGTCGATAACGTCATTTCAATAAGTGAGGTCACTGTTGTTTAGTGAATTGCGCGCTGATTGGTCCAATCCGCTAATCAGAAACAACTACATTTTCACGTTCGCTTTTTTTTCCTTTGGTACCTCAATGGGATCAGCAGCATCCGCTTTGTATGTCGGGGCGGCCATTTGGGCTGTTATTTCCTATGGCCTCTATCGATTTGAACTACAAAAGAGCCGAACTGCTATTTTAATTGCGGCAATATTTGCGGCCTACTACGTTTTGGGCTTGCTCAACGCCTTGGTCCATTGGGGTGATCGTAAAAGTCTGTTTTTAATCGTCGAAAGGCTTCCGTTTCTTGGTTACATATTTGTGCTGTCACGACTGTCTTTATCAAGACCTGCAGCAACACTAGAAGCGATGGAAACAGGCGCTCTGATCGGGGCGCTGAGTGGACTGCTTGTCGGCTCAACGCAGTATTTTTTCATTTCATTGCGACCCTCGGCATTTAATGGAAATCCTAACTTATTTGCTTTCACCGCTGGTATAGCATTTATCATATGTATTATTGCGGCGCGGAGACATGGTGGATTTAGGGAAATTGTTTACTGGATCGGTGCCATTGCCGCCGCGCTATCACTAATATTGGCGGGTTCAAAAGGAATGTTATTGGCAGTCACCTTAGGTGGCATAGCTGTGCTATTTTATACACGTGAAGCCGTGCAAGCCCGAAGATTGAAAACGGTTGGAATTTTAGTTGGCGTGATCGCTATAAGCGTTTTCGTCTATCTCTCCAATCTTCATATTGTCAAAAGAATTGATGGATTTCAAACTGATCTGGCGATGCAGTCGGCTGGCGAAAGTAATGAACAAGTCGATGTGCGCATGAAAATTTGGGAGTGTGGAATAACACGAGCTCTTGCGCATCCCTTTGCCGGAACGGGTTACAGCGCAACGCAAACCCAGTCGCAGAATTGCTCAACCAATGTTGGTGGCGCAACGCTCTCATTTTCTCACTTTCACAATTTTCTCATAGACAGTGCCGCGAAAGGTGGCGTCCCATTTTTTCTAATGATAATAATCATGGCGCTTACACCGCTACTAATATTGAAAAGTTCTGAATATTATTCAAGTTCGCTAACACGAGCGCTTGCAGTAGCTACTTTTCTTGTTTTTACAATCAATGGACTCTTCAACATTTTTCTGGGCAACGATATTCATGATAGCTACTTCATCTATCTCGTCATATGCATAGTTGCATTGTCCGGATCAGGAAGCTTGAAGTTCGAAAATTCAAGTTGAAGGAATTTATTAAATAAATTAAAGGTTGAATTTGATTGTGTAATATTATCCTACATGAATATTAGGGACTAATAATGGGCATAGAGACTAAAGCGGTTCATTTCACAGTGAGGCAAGCGTTGCGTCCTTTTGTTTCGGGTGTCGCTGTCAGCATATTAGCTCTAGGCGCGGCCCTATTCTTAATGAACCGAGCAGGAATAATTTCAGACTATTTTTTCTTTACCAACACGGAGGAAAAACCGTTCATAATTCCGTCCGAAGACTTAGTTCAATTGCGACCTGCGCTAATTGAGATCAGAAATCTAGCAGATAAATTGCAGTATAAAATTGAAAATGAAGCTGAAAGTATACAGCTTCCATCGAATAATAAATTCTACCATGTGAGCTTGATTCTACCAGACGAGTACAAAAAGCTTTCGATTGCTGCTAAAGCCGGATTGGGATTTTCTGTTCGCATAGATAAAAGTGACTATAAAATATTACTCGACGGAAAAATTTGTACCATTGCCAATCACGATAAAGTTTTTAACGTAGATCCAGTGCGTGAGAAAGATTCGACGCTGATTTGCAAATATTTTTCAGTGTGGCGCGGCGAGGGTTCGAAGTATTGAACGCGACATTGTATACCCAAACAGGCCGATAGACAATTATTTTACCTATTATTTCTCGCTAAGAATTTGAGAGCATTTCTTGAATCAACGAAATAATTTCATCCTGATCATCGACACTCATATCGCTGCCAGAGGGTAAGCAAAGACCATTTGCGAACAATCCTTCGTCAACACCGGAACCAAAATACGGTGAGCCCGCATAAAGTGGTTGCATATGCATGGGTTTCCACAACGGTCGAGATTCTATCTGATGGCCCGACAACATCGTTCGAATATCTTCGCGAGAAACACCCAATATACTTGGATCAATCGTAAGCGCAGTTAGCCAGCGTGTCGAACGAAGCCCACTTGGTTCAGGCATAAATGCCAAACCCGGACGTTCTAAAGCCAAGCGATAGCGTTCAAAGATTTCACGACGCCTCGATACGCGTTCGTCTAAAACTTTCATTTGACCAACACCAATGGCAGCACAAATATTTGAGAGTCGGTAATTGTAGCCGTATGTCGAATGTTCGTAATGCGGGGCTGGATCTCTGGCTTGTGTCGATAAAAACCGCGCTTCGTCCGCCCATTTTTTATTGCGTGTGACCAGCATACCACCGCCAGACGTTGTGATGATTTTATTGCCATTGAAGGAGAGAATAGCGGCGTCTCCGCCCGTACCAGCCCTGCGACCGTTTAGATATTCTGCGCCGAGACTTTCAGCTGAATCCAAAACAAGCCGAACGCCATATTGAGCTGCAAGTTCCTCTAACCCGTCGAGATCAACCGATTGACCATAAAGGTCCGTTGGTATGATCGCTTTTGGAAGACGATTTTCACCGGCAGCTTTTGCCAATTCTTCACTCAAAAGACCGGTGTCAATGGTCCAAGAAGACGCCGAAATATCAA
>JBGTAU010000467.1:0-1883 GCA_041749675.1 Rhizobiaceae bacterium
CAACCGCTACGCCCCAACAGCGTCGTAATGGCCAACGTCTTGCGTTATTTCATCAAATGCACTTACGCGAACTTGGACGGGTTAACCGCGCAATGGAGCAGGTGTTTGCTGGCAATGGTAGCGCAGACGAACTGTTAACAACCATCAATTCGATGCAAATGGTGTCCAACATGCGGCAGTTTGGCAATCTATGTGGAGCAACCTGCCAAATGCTGACTGGGCATCACTCGATTGAAGATCAATGGATGTTTCCAGCCCTTATGGGACACAGCGAAGGCCTAGACAAAGTTGTCAAACGCCTGCAGTCAGAGCATTTGGTAATTCACGATTTGCTGGAAAATCTCGAGGCGGCAGCGCGCGCGTTGATCAACGGACCGGGTAGCGCAAACGCGAAACACTTGCGGACTTCATTCACTAAGCTTGAGGGATTCATAATATCCCATTTTGGCTATGAGCAAACGGAACTCGAAGAATCTCTAGGCTATTACGAGATCGAGATTTAGCCGGATGGATTTTCAAAATAATGCGCGAGTGAATTTGCATAGTAGCTCACGAGTGGCTCTTCTCCCTTTGTGACGTGAAACAACCCATCGCTGTCTTCGCCAACCAAATGCCGAAGTGTAAACATCCGCAAACCCGCAGTCACTGCATAGTCCCGATCAGCTCGGGGAACATGGACATGCACCCCCTTCGCCTCAAGACGGTCTATCAACTTGTCAACGCCGGATTTGAGCGAGAGCAAATCGATACCGTTGTCGCCCGCTCGCAGTAGCACATCTGCCACCAGTGACACTGGCATAGCAGGAATGACCGCGCCGATCCGCGCCATCAATTCATCGCCGAGTTCCGAAATGATCTTGGATTGTCGATCGTCTGTTAAATCCTCAAAGTGCGTTGCACCATGCGACTTCATATAGTCCTTCAAGCCAAGGGGAGTACCAAATGCCACACAGGCATAGCCAAACTTGTGCCAGCGACCTTTCAGGCGAAGCCGCAAATTGCGCCAAAGAAATGCGAATGACTTCAACGCCTTTGTATAGAAGGCTTGGCGCGGTGCTGGGCTTTCCAGTTCCGCAACAAGTGAGCGATCTTCGAGCACGCGGTCGTAATTCAGCCCGACCGGAATAAACACCACATCGCGGCCATTGGGTTCAAACCCTTCGACAATGTAGGAAATAAGGCCAAGTTTAACAGCGCGCAACTTGCCATCGCGCGATAAGCCGCCTTCCGGAAACATCGCCTGCGTAACCCCTGCCTCAGTCGCCATTTGCACATAGCGCGCCAAGACTTTGCGATAGAGGCTATTGCGTGCATTGCGGCGGATGAAATAAGCGCCCATCGAGCGGATCAAGGTCTGCAAAACTGGAATGCGTGCCCACTCGCCGACAGCGTAAGACAGTGCGGTGGCGGTGGATGCCATATACGTCACCAAAATATAGTCCATATTTGAGCGGTGGTTCATCACAAACACCACCGTCGCGTCGGTATCCATGGTTTCGAGCAAAGCACGATCCGCAAACGCCAAACGCACGCGGTAAAGCGAGTTGGACACCCAGCGTGCGAGACGAATGCCAACCTTGAAATAGGTGTAGGCGCTAAAAGTGGGAACAATTTCGCGCGCATAGCGCTCTACATCGCGTAGCGCCACCGCCATCGGCATATCGTTTTGCTTGGCATAAATTTCAGCTTCCGCAAGCACCTTAGGATCATGCGCCAAACGGTTTACCAGCACTTGCCGATCCGTCATTTTAAATGGATGGATTTTGAGGCGCAAACGTGTGTTCAATTCGTCAATCGCACGGTTGGCACGACTGCGAATATACCATTGAAAAGCAGGGTTCAATAACCGATCAAAAAGTCCGGCGACCGCAAGAATGCCCGCG
>JBGTAU010000468.1:0-2263 GCA_041749675.1 Rhizobiaceae bacterium
GAATTCTGGATTTTGAAACCTTACGCCACGCCCCTTTGGTGGGTGAAATCATCGCAGAAATAAGCGCATCCTATCCAAATCTCGAACGAGCACGCATGATAGCAGAACTTGGTCGGCGTCAAATCACAGTGATGGTCGAAGACGTCATCAGGCAAACCGCGATTAGCTTGAAACAGTTGCAACCGACCAGTCCTGAAGATGTGCGCAATGCAGGCCACACAATTGTGAAATTTTCAAACGAGATGCGCCAAAAAGAACAGGCGCTCAAAGCGTTTCTTTTTGCCCATCTGTATCGCCACCCGCAAGTCATGGTTAAAATGGATGTTGCTGCAATCATCGTACGCGACCTATTTCAGCGCTATATGAGCGACAGCACCGCTTTGCCTGAAAGTTGGCAACAACAAGTGAATGATGCCCAAGGATCCAACCAAGAGACCACAGCGCGCCGCGTTAGCGATTTTATCGCTGGCATGACTGATCAATTTGCTATCAGTGAACATGAGCGTTTGTTTGACCGCAAGTCCGAATTGAGTTAGCGCACGGGCAAGATTTGTACACCACGAGACCAACATGAATATTTTCCAAGATTTTTCTGCGCGGATAGAAAAACTACTGACCGCACTCGACCTCAAAACAGGCGAGGGCAGCGCGCCCGATTTTACCCGCGTCACAGTCGAGCCGCCGCGCGATAGCGCACATGGCGATTTGGCATGTAATGCGGCGATGGTACTGGCAAAAGCTGTTGGTATGAACCCGCGAGCGCTGGCAGACAAAATTGCAGCTGAACTTGCCAATGAACCAGATGTTGAAAAGGTTGATGTTGCCGGCCCAGGCTTTATCAATATTCGACTTTCCAATGCCTATTGGCAAAGACACTTGGCCGCCATTTTGAAAGAAGGTGGCGCTTACGGCCGCTCGACTTTGGGCAATGGTCATAAAATCAATGTCGAGTATGTTTCTGCAAATCCGACAGGTCCAATGCATGTTGGCCATTGCCGTGGAGCAGTGTTTGGCGATGGGCTGGCCAACTTACTGAAGTTCGCTGGCTACGATGTGACCAAGGAATATTACATCAATGACGCAGGCGCGCAGATCGATGTGCTGGCGCGTTCTGTGATGCTACGTTACCGAGAAGCACTGGGCGAAGACATTGGTGAGATCCCTTCCGGCCTCTATCCAGGCGACTATCTGCAGCCTCTCGGCCGCACCTTAGCCGCAGAATTTGGTGACAAATTAAAAGCGATGCCAGAGGACGAAGCGCTAGATATTACCCGCGGACGAGCCATCGATGCCATGATGGTTATGATCCGCGAGGACCTTGCGGCATTGAACGTGCACCATGATGTATTTTTCTCCGAACGTTCGGTTCATGCGGGCAATGGCGGAAAAATCCTGTCGGTTATCAATGACTTGACGTTGAAAGGTCATGTGTATCGCGGTAAACTTCCGCCGCCCAAAGGCGAAGTTTCAGACGATTGGGAGGACCGCGAGCAAACGCTGTTTCGCTCTACGGATGTTGGTGATGATATCGACAGGCCTTTGGTTAAATCCGACGGCACTTTCACGTATTTTGCAGCTGACCTTGCTTACTTCAAAGACAAGTTTGATCGGGGCTTTGAAGAAACCATTATGGTGTTGGGCGCTGATCACGGTGGCTATGTCAAACGGATGGAAGCGTTGGCTCGGGCCGTGTCCTCTGGCACTGTGAAGAACACCATCTATCTTGTTCAATTGGTTAAACTTTTTCGCAATGGCGAGCCAGTGCGCATGTCCAAAAGGGCTGGCGAGTTTGTGACGTTGCGCGACGTGGTTGACGAAGTCGGCCGTGACCCTGTGCGCTTTATGATGCTGTACCGGAAAAATGATGCGCCGCTTGATTTTGATTTTGCTAAAGTCACTGAGCAGTCAAAAGACAATCCGGTTTTTTACGTGCAATATGCCTCGGCACGATGCCATTCCATATTCCGGCAGGCGTTGGAACAAATGCAAATGGCAAAACCAAGTCGCGATGCTTTGGCAGCGGGCGTACATCTTTTGAACGATGAAAGCGAAATTGCACTGATCCGTAAACTCGCGGAATTCCCCCGTTTGATCGACAGCGCAGCACTGGCTAGAGAGCCGCACAGGGTAGCATTTTACCTTTATGAGTTGGCTTCAAGTTTCCATGCGCAGTGGAATAAAGGCACTGAAAATCCATCCTTACGCTTTATTAAGGTTAACAAACGAGAATTGACCAATGCCAGACTGGGTTTGGTTGAAGCAG
>JBGTAU010000469.1:0-2648 GCA_041749675.1 Rhizobiaceae bacterium
CGCGCAAACAATTGGTTCAATTGTTTGAAGCATGGGGACCAATGGACCCGTCTACCCTCACTGCACGGCGCAAACTATCCGGTCTTTTGTTTTCATGACAAACTGGCTTTTGCGTGTGGGTCCCTTGAGTTCGTATACAAACGCCCCATCTGTTATGCATCAATCGATCAATGGAGCTGAGGCTGATGCGGGCCGGTAATTACAGTTATGTCAACGCTGGTGATCTGCCTGAAGTTGGTGCGCTATTTCCGCTTTCTGGTGCCTTGCTTCTGCCTGGTGGCCAGATGTCACTCAATATTTTTGAGCCGCGCTATTTGGAAATGATCGATGAGGCGATGCGCACAAACCGTATCATTGGGATTATCCAACCAGCGCTGGACGGATCAGAAAATGGCCTGTGCACTATGGGCTGCCTCGGGCGGATTGTTTCCTACACCGAAACGGGCGATGGTCGTTATCACATAGCCCTCGCCGGCATATGCCGCTTCCGCCTTGTTGAAGAGCTCACCGTAAAAACACCGTGGCGCCAAGCAAGCATCTTACCTATGCTCACCGATCTGGAGGCTGCGGATGGTAAAGATGTAGACCGCGACAGCCTTCTCAAAGCCTTCAAAGCCTATTTGCAAGCCAACAATATGGAAGCAGATTGGGAAAGTGTCACGCGTGCCGACAATGCAGTTTTGGTCAACGCATTGTCGATGATGTCGCCTTATGGCCCGGCTGAAAAACAAGCATTACTGGAAGCATCAGATTTAAAGTCACGCGCCGAAACACTCGTTGCCATCACAGAAATCATGTTGGCGCGAAATGGTGACACGGGCTCAACATTGCAGTAAGTCAATTTCGTTTGGAGGAAATGCCTTGCAGGAAAATGAGCATACTCAAATTGATCCCAAAATGCTCGAGCTTCTGGTTTGTCCATTGACCAAAGGCAATTTAAGCTACGACCGCGAACATCATGAATTGATTTCTAAATCAGCCAAACTCGCCTACCCTGTGCGCGATGGCATTCCGATTTTGCTGCCATCAGAGGCGCGGGCGATTGAGGTTTAGGCGGCATGAGCAGTCAGCACATTGAAATGGAAGGGGCATGCCACTGCGCAACTGTTCGCTTTCGCGTAAAATTGACGGACGGTCTCAGCACCGCTCGTCGTTGCAATTGCTCATATTGCCAAATGCGCGGCGCTGTTGCTGTCTCTGCCAATCTCGCCGACATCACTATTTTCCAAGGCGAAGATGCACTCACCCTGTATCAATTCAACACCCATACAGCCAAGCACTATTTCTGCCCGAAGTGTGGCATCTATACCCACCACCAACGCCGCTCGAACCCACAACAATATGGCGTCAATGTCGCTTGCCTGA
Source organism: Rhizobiaceae bacterium (assembly GCA_041749675.1). Classification (GTDB taxonomy): domain Bacteria; phylum Pseudomonadota; class Alphaproteobacteria; order Rhizobiales; family Rhizobiaceae; genus JANMEX01. Next base: position 1,366 of record JBGTAU010000469.1, read on the forward strand.
GCGGTATCAGTGCATTCGATTTTGCCGAAGTGCCGGTACTCAACGGACTTGCCCATCCCGCTGACAATAAAAGTCAAATCGGCGATCGCGTCGGTGTTTTGAAGTTTATTGCAGATTAGAGTAAAACCCTATTCAACCTCCCCCACACCCACAATCCGAGCCAGTCGCCGCGCACTTTCTGCCACCACCGACGCCTCTTGCAATGCGGACCCGAGCACAATACCCCCTTGCCATTCCGCCACTGCCGCACGCCCGATACCCAACGCAATGGTTGGTCGCGTTCCGGTGCGCCCGATTTCTGTGGCGATGAATGTCGAAATAAGTGAAAATACTTCCCCCGCTCGCTCGGAAGCCTTAGGTGCATCCAAGCGAAATTCACGCATGGCCCCTGCAACTGGGCAACCATGGGCAAGACGGCTTCGCTGGGACGACGCAAGCCTTGTCGTCAAAGCATTCAACCTTGCCCGCGGATCAGCAGAAGAGGCGGAAATCTCACCAATCATATCTTCGGTGTCGTGCACAAATCCATCCGCCACAGCAAAGGCTACGTCTGCCTTTGAGCGAAAATAATAGTAAATATTGCCAACGGGCATGTTGGCCTCCTTGGCCAAATCCGCAATGCTAGTCGCACTATAGCCACGCTGCCAAAACAATCGCGCAGCGGCCGAGATTAACCCTTCGCAATTGCGCTTACCCTTTGTCTCGGTGCTTGCCATTGGTAATTCCGCGAAAATTGAAATATTCAGTTGATTGACTTACTGATAATAAATGATCATTCGTCCTTGTAAAGCTACTCAGTGATGATCGCTTGCCGTCACAGCAAACTAGCCTTTTGTGTTAACGATTGCGCATTGGCACCTTCATCCTATATTTAGTGGACAAGCAGAGCATAAAGGGAGCGCCATGGCGCGTATTGATCAAACTGGAGATTGGGCCGAACGTCTTTCGCCTTCAATGGCAGAAATTGAATCCATCGCGCTGGAAGCCTATGCTCATCTGCCGGAACAGTTCCGCACACTCACCGGCGATATCTTGATTGATATTGCCGATTTTCCTGATGAAAACATATCCGACGATCTTGCGCTCGAATCTCCCTTTGATTTGCTCGGGCTTTTCGAAGGCAAGGGCGGCGCAGAACTATGGAATCCGCAAACTGGTGACGGCCCCAATAAAATTACGCTCTATCGCCGCGCCATTTTAGACTATTGGGCTGAAAATGAAGAAGCCCTTGGTACAATTATCATCCATGTTCTCATTCATGAAATCGGGCACCACTTCGGCCT
>JBGTAU010000470.1:0-1906 GCA_041749675.1 Rhizobiaceae bacterium
TTCATTGATGAAATTCACACTGTTATCGGCGCTGGGGCAACATCAGGCGGCGCTATGGATGCGTCTAATCTGTTAAAGCCTGCGCTTTCCTCTGGGTTGATCCGCGTGATTGGATCGACCACGTATAAAGAGTTCCGGCAGTTCTTTGAAAAAGACCGTGCGCTTGTGCGTCGCTTCCAGAAGATTGATGTCAATGAGCCGACTATTCCAGACGCCATTGAAATCATGAAGGGTTTGAAGCCTTACTTCGAGAAATTCCACAAAGTCACCTACACGGATGATGCCATCAAAGCGTCAGTGGAACTATCGTCACGTTACATCAACGACCGTAAACTGCCCGATAAAGCCATTGATGTGATCGACGAAACCGGCGCGAGCCAAATGCTGGTGCCGGCGGATAAGCGCAAGAAAACCATTGGCATCGAAGAGATTGAAGCAACAATTGCGACGATGGCGCGCATTCCGCCTAAAACAGTATCAAAAGATGATGTGACAGTGTTGGCCAACCTTGAGGCTGAACTGAAACGCATGGTTTATGGTCAGGACTTGGCGATTGAAGCGTTGTCGTCGGCTATCAAATTGGCGCGTGCAGGTCTTCGTGAACCTGAAAAACCAATCGGCTCGTACCTGTTTTCTGGTCCAACCGGCGTAGGAAAAACCGAAGTTGCAAAACAACTTGCCAAATCGCTAGGCGTTGAATTGCTGCGTTTTGATATGTCCGAATATATGGAACGGCACACAGTTTCACGTTTGATCGGTGCACCTCCAGGCTATGTTGGTTTTGATCAGGGCGGCATTTTGACTGATGGCGTTGATCAGCATCCACATTGCGTGTTGCTGCTTGATGAAATCGAAAAGGCACATCCAGATCTCTACAATATTTTGTTGCAAGTTATGGATCACGGCAAGCTCACGGATCATACAGGCAAGCAAATTGATTTCCGCAATGTCATCTTGATTATGACCACCAATGCGGGCGCATTTGATGCAGCAAAAGCAGCCATTGGATTTGGTTCAACCAAGCGCGAAGGCGATGATGTTGAGGCGATCAACAAGCTGTTTACGCCAGAGTTCCGCAACCGTTTGGATGCGATTATTCCATTTGGCGCTTTGCCAGTACCGGTTATTCATCAAGTGGTGCAGAAGTTTGTTATGCAGCTTGAGGCGCAACTCTCGGAACGCGGCGTAACCTTTGCGCTGAGTCCAGAGGCCGTCGCTTGGCTTGCAGATAAGGGCTATGATGAGCGCATGGGCGCGCGTCCGCTCGCCCGCGTCATTCAGGAATACATCAAAAAGCCACTTGCTGAAGAGTTGCTGTTTGGCAAATTGAAAGATGGTGGAACCGTTCATATTTCCGTCGAGAACGACACTAATGGTGCGGCTAAACTCAAGCTAGTTTCAGTTGCCGATGAGATAAAAGTTAAGCCAAAAGAAGAGCCAGAGGCCGTGGCAAAGTCTCCCAAAGTTAGGTCAAAAAAAGCGGCAGATAAAAAACCCAAGGTCGAGTTAGCGCTGCCTGAAACGAGGAAGCCACGCGCATCGGTCCCAACACTGCCGAAGAAGAAATAGCTTCATGGCGAGCAAATGAAAATGAGAAGAAGCCCGCTTATTTGCGGGCTTTTTCGTACCATTTTTGGTCGCGGTTGATTGTGATGCGTTCGACAAAATCGGCAGCGGATCGCGCTGCAATCACATCAAATTTGCCTTCGCGGGCAATCCACCCGCGATAGTCCACATCGTAAACAGCAAAGGCCCTATTGGACAAAGAGATCTTCGCAGTCTTTGTTTCATTGGGATTCAGATGCAGTTTTGCAAATCCCTTCAATTCACGCAAAGGGCGCGGCAAAATTGGTTCATTGTCTTCAACATAGATTTGAACAACGTCACTGCCAGCACGATCTCCAAC
>JBGTAU010000471.1:0-10596 GCA_041749675.1 Rhizobiaceae bacterium
GAATGACCGACAGGTATGATTTCCGTGACCCCAAGCGCCACATCCCCCATCACGGCACAGGTAAATTCGCGTCCATGAATGAATCGCTCGACCATCACCGTGTCGCCATACTTCCATTCAGACGAGGTAATAATCTGCGGCGGATGTGATTGATCTTCTTGCACAATCACCACGCCAAAGCTCGAGCCTTCATTAACCGGCTTAACCACATAAGGCGGCTTCATCGGGTGCTCGCCTTTGATATCAAACCGGTTCATCACTTTTGATTCTGCCACCGGAATATGAGCAAGCTTCGCGATTTTCTTCGACATTTCCTTGCTTATGCACATGGCCGACGACATGACGCCGGAGTGTGTATAGGGAATGCCGAGATATTCCAGAATACCCTGAATAGTGCCGTCTTCGCCGTACGGGCCATGCAGTGCATTAAACGCCACTTCCGGCTTTAATTCCGCCAGCACCGCCGCCACATTGCGGTCCACATCCACGCGCGTGACCTTGTAGCCCTCAGCCTCAAGCGTATCCGCGCACGCATTGCCAGAAGACAAGCTAACAGGCCGCTCCGATGAAAAGCCCCCCATCAAAACCGCGACATGTTTTTTCGTCATAATTTCCCTCATAAGCATTTTCGAGTTTGACGACACTTCAAACGATTAAGAAAATGCGCCAAAAAATAGTTCCAACCAAAAGCCAAGCCCCCGCCCGATTTTGGAAAATCCAAACCACCTGCGCACCCGCATTTTGAATGAACTCGAGTCCGCTCCGGACAACACCGTAGCCAAACTCCGACTCAATTTACGAAAACGCGCCTAAGCGTACAGAATCAGAGAGTTGATTCGCTGGCAAGGGGGCGGCAACTAAAGATTAGCAATCTCAGCGGCGAACCAAATCAGCAATGAGTTCCTGCAACGGAATTAAATTGGCCTTAAAACTATCGATCATTGCATCCATAGACCGCTTGGGCTCCAATGCTCCAAGGTTGAAAGGCAATCCAGCATTGTCTACGAGTATAGTCAAAAGCGACATTTGCGTTCGGCCATTGCCTTCGCGAAACGGATGAATGGCATTGAGTTCGGCCAACATCTGGGCCGCCTTCACCGAAAATTCTCTTCCACTAAGAGACTGAAAGTACTCTTCATTTTTAAGCCAGTCAAACAGCTTGGCCATCTCGCCTTTTATATGCTCAGGAAAACAAAACCAAACGCCAGCTTTGCCGATTCGTACCGTCCGCAAAGTGCCCGCCCACTCATAGACATCTTGAAAGAGATGGTGGTGAAGAGAACGATAATGTCCGACGTCTAGCTTACCAGCGGGCCAAGGCTCGATGGAGCGGGCAATCACCATTTCCAGTTCAAAAGCTTCGAGTGCGCCCTGCACTTGAATATCAGCTTTGTTCCGCAGCACGTTTGTTCCGGGATAGCAAAGTGCATCAATCCCGGAGGCATAGCTCACTTAAAGTCAACTCCCGACTTATAAAAGCGCAAAATCTCAACACGCTGCTGTTCAGGGGTAAGTGCCGCAGCTTCCCATTCTGCAAATCTCATGCGCTGCTCGCTCGTGGGCACTTGACTCTCAATCGCACTAATTGCCTCGGCGCGAGCGCGACCAAGTTGGTTACCAAATATCTTGGCTGAGACATTCACTGACATCATCAACTTCCACTTACAAACATTATAGCGTGTTTTTCAAAATTCGAAGAGAACATTATAGCGACCATTCCATTACGACAACTACCCAATAATACCTTAGCTGGGAATATGCCGAACAGTTCTATCACCGATCCAAATCAAAGACGCATCCATGGCTGCAAAGAAAATCAATGAATTCCAATGATTTACATAGAAATAGTTTGCAAATGCGCCTTCTGGAATTGGTGGCAAATGAGCTTTACACGCTTCTTCAAGGTTCGCGATCGAACCTGAATCAACAGTCATCCCGCCATTGACATCATAAGGATAATCGGAAGATGGCGCGTCATTGATCCAAAATTTCAAGCCAGACAGCATCAAAACCGCTTTGCGGTAGCTTTCACGCAGCTTTGAGTCGTTCATTTGGCCAATCCAGATATCGAGCGTGACTTGCGCCTCCATCGTCACATAATCGATTTCTAGCTTTTGCAGTTCAGCATCATGAAAGCCATTAGGCAGAGACAATTCAATCTTGTCGAAAGGTGTCATCAGTGGGCCCTTACTTGCCCAATTTCGCTACAACAACTGCCCCAAAAATTCCTGCACCTCGTGCCCCGCCTTAAACGCACCAATCCGCTTAATTTCCCATTCCAGTCGAATGCCGGAATTTTCCAGAACACGCGCACGGACAGTCTCGCCTAGATACTCCAGATCATAGCCATGCGCAGTGCCAGTGTTAATCATAAAGTTACAATGCATTGGCGACATTTGCGCGCCGCCGACCATAAGCCCGCGGCAGCCTGCGGCATCGATCAGTTTCCATGCGGAATTGTCTGTCGGGTTTTTGAAGGTCGAGCCACCCGTCTTTTCCTTAATCGGCTGCACGGTTTCGCGATGGGTTTGCACTTCGTCCATCTTGACGCGGATTTCTGACTTTTCGAGTGGAAAGCCTTCAAACAGACCAGAGGTGAATATCAGATCTTTCGCAGCACCCGAGTGGCGATAGGCATAGCCCATCTCGGCATTGGAAAACACATGCAGGTTTCCCTTGCGGTCAATCGCCCGCACTTCAATCACCCGTTCGCGCGTTTCAACACCGTTCGCGCCCGCGTTCATACGCAGCGCGCCGCCAATTCCGCCAGGAATGCCGTGGTAAAAATGAAAACCGCCTAACCCCATGTCCAATGCCAACGCTGCTACACGCTTGTCTGGCGTCGCAGCCCCTGCCCGTATGGTCGTGTCGCTGGCTTGTACCGCCTCGCCAAATCCCTTGGCAGAAAGGCGCACCACGAAACCCGCAATACCGCCGTCACGCACCAAAAGATTAGAGCCAATGCCAACTGGCATCACAGGAATTTCTTCCGGAACCGCGGCCATAAACGCGGCCAAATCTTCCTCGTCCGCTGGTTGGAACATCACTTCCGCCAAGCCACCGGCGCGGAACCAAGTCACCTTGTCCATCTCCGCATTCGGCGTCATGCGGCCACGTAGGCCATTCAGCTTGGAGCCAAGTTTTGCTATCAGTGCTTCGCCGTTCATGGCCATTCCTCAAAACCTCTTTGCCCTAACCGGCAATCCAAATTCTCTGATGCATCAAGATAAATCAAGATAGTGCAGCGCTGTCTTCTCCCCGTTTCTCCAACGGGGAGAAGATGCCGACAGGCAGATGAGGAGTGCGAGGTCACAAATGTTGGTCGCGCGACCGCCCTTCATCCGGCGCTTCGCGCCACCTTCTTCCCGATGCATTATCGGGGAGAAGAAAATTCACCTATCAAGCTCCCAGCGATACCAACTCTTTAGGCAACGCATAGGCCCACTGCGTAATGTTCCCTGCACCCAAACAAATAACATAATCACCCGACTGTGCGATGGACTTCACCAGTCCTGCAAGCTCCGGCGCACCATTGACATAACGCGCATCACGGTGGCCGCCAGAACGTATACGCTCGACCAATGTCTCCGAATTCACGCCCGCAATTGGCTCTTCGCCTGCTGAATAGACCGGCGCCATGATGACAGTATCAGCATCATTGAAGCATGCTGCGAAATCATCGAACAGGCTTTCAAGCCGCGTATAGCGATGTGGCTGCACGATGGCGATCACGCGGCCAGAAGCGGAATCCCGCGCCGCTTTCAGTACCGCTTTGATCTCAACAGGGTGATGGCCATAGTCGTCAAAAATCTCGACGCCGTTCCACGAACCCGTATGGGTAAAGCGCCGTTTCACGCCGCCAAAGCCAGCCAACCCTTTTTTAATGCCATCCGGCCCAATGCCCAATTCATGCGCCACCGCAATCGCAGCTGTCGCATTCGACACATTATGGCGACCGGGCATCGGGAGGCGAAGCCCTTCAATTTGTGTCAGCTTACCCGTTTTGCGATCCCGAATGGTCACGTCGAAATTTGTACCCGGACCTTCCACCTTCGTATTGTGAAAGCGCACATCGGCCTGCGGGTTTTCACCATAGGTCACGACACGGCGGTCTTCAATTTTGCTCACCAGCGCCTGCACTTCGGGATGATCCAAACACATCACGCCAAAGCCATAGAGCGGCACGTTTTCTACAAACTGGCGGAACGCCTCACGCACTTTGTCGAACGTGCCGTAATGGTCGAGATGCTCAGGATCTATGTTGGTAATCACCGCAATATCCGCAGGTAGTTTCAAGAACGTGCCGTCACTCTCGTCCGCCTCGACGACCATCCAGTCTCCGCCGCCCATACGCGCATTGGTGCCGTAAGCATTGATAATACCGCCGTTAATGACGGTCGGGTCTAACCCGCCTGCGTCCAACAGCGCGGCCACCATGGATGTCGTTGTCGTTTTGCCATGTGTGCCACCAATGGCCACAGCTTGGCGAAACCGCATCAGCTCCGCCAGCATTTCCGCGCGGCGCACGATTGGGAGGCCACGTTCGCGGGCCGCCATCAACTCCGGATTATTCTTTTTGATCGCTGTTGAAATCACCACCACTTCAGCCGCGCCCAAATTGGCAGCCGTGTGTCCCACGAAAACTTCAATGCCGTTTTCGCGCAAACGCTGGCAATTGGAGCTGTCCGATTGGTCGGAACCTTGCACCTTAAAGCCAAGGTTATTCAGCACTTCGGCAATGCCGCTCATGCCGATGCCGCCGATGCCTATGAAATGCACCAGCCCGATATTAGGCGCCATCTTCATGCGCGATTTTCCTTCTTAAAGTCCAAAACTGTTTTGCCGGACGCAATAGCCTCTGCAACGTCACTAAGCAACTGGGTCGCATTTGGCATCGCCGCCGCTTTCACCGAAGCCGCCACTGTGTTGGCGTGTCCAGTATCATTGGCGATGGCCGCAATCATATCGGCAATTTTCTGCGGCGTTAAATCAGCCTGCTTCACCACCATCGCACCACCAGCTGCGGAAAGCGCTGCCGCATTCGCCGCCTGGTCATGGTCCAGCGCAAACGGATACGGCACCAATAACGATGGCCGCCCGATCACAGAAAGCTCGGAAACAGTCGATGCGCCTGAGCGCGAAATCACAAAATGCGCCCGCGCAATTCGCGCCGCCATATCGTTGAAAAATGGCAGCACGTCGGCGGCAACGCCCATGCGTTCATAGGTCGATCGCACTTTCAGCTCATCGTCTGGCCGTGCTTGCTGCGTCACTTGCAGGCGGCGCTTCAAAGCGTCCGGCAACAAGGCAATTGCTTCTGGAATGCTTTCCGAAAAATACTGCGCCCCTTGACTGCCACCAAAAACCAACAAATTAAACGGTCCAGTATCCGTTAAATTATAAGCAGTCTTGGCCGCCTCGAGCACAGGCGGGCGTACTGGATTGCCGGTCAAAATCGTTTTGTCAGGATATACAGCGCCGCTCTCTGGCAAAAACCCGCCAGCAATAGCACTCACGCGTTTCGCCAGCACGGCATTGGCCCGCCCCATCACGGCATTTTGTTCATGGATTAAAGTAGGTATTCCGGCGCTCGAAGCGGCTAAAAGTGGCGGCAAAGTTGGGTATCCGCCAAACCCAATGACAATTGCAGGCCTTAAGGTACGAATAAGTTTGGACGCCCGCAAATAGCCGGATAGCAGCAACCAGCCGGTTTTCACCAAAGCAATTGGATTTTTGGAACCCAAAGTCGCTGATGGTATGACATGGACTGCATCCGCTGGAAATTTACCGGCAAAGCGTTCTGCACGGCTGTCTGTTGCTAAATGCACAGACCACCCACGTGCCTTCAGTTCATGCGCCAGTGATTCAGCAGGAAAAACATGCCCACCCGTTCCACCTGCACAAAGCAGTGCAATTTTATCCGCCATCTTATTCTGCCGGAACCAAAACAGCCGATGACCGCCTTGGCTGCATGAAATGATTTGACTTTGGCTTCTTGCGTGTCAGCGCCAGCACAAACCCCATCGACAATGCCATCGCCACCAGCGAAGACCCGCCATAGGATATAAACGGCAGCGTCATGCCTTTAGCCGGAAGTATCTGCACATTCACGCCAATGTTAATGATCGATTGGAAACCAAAGCTCGCCACCAATCCGGCTACTGCCAGCCGGGTAAATTCATCCCGTTCGCGCAGCGCAAACCGCAAACCGCGCAGTACGATGAATGCAAAGAGAAACGCGATACCCATGCAAAAGATAAGTCCAAATTCTTCCGCCGCAACCGAGAAAATGTAGTCGGTATGACTATCAGGTAGGATTTTTTTTGACACGCCTTCGCCAGGCCCCAATCCTAAAAAGCCTCCTCGCACCATTGCCTCGTACCCAACGTCGATCTGAAACGTATCGCCCTCACCGGTCAAAAACTTATCAATACGCAAAGCCACGTGCGGGAAAAAGCTATAGGCACCAAACGCACCAAAAGCCACAACACCTAAGAGCAGTGCGATCCAGAACCAAGGCATACCAGCCATGAAAAACATGGTGCCCCAAGTGGCCGTGACCAGCATCGTCTGCCCCAAATCAGGCTGCGCAATCAGCAATGCGCCCACAATACCAAACAGGATCATCGCCATCAAATTGCCGGGAATTTCAGGATGCTTCGCGCGTTCGGCAAACAGCCAAGCGCTCATCACCACAAATGCCGGCTTCATAAACTCAGATGGTTGAAGCGAAAAGCCCAAAAGCTGAATCCAGCGCCGCGATCCTTTGACTTCCACGCCGATAAACAACACTAAAATCATCAATGATATGGAGACTGCCAACTGCAACAGCGCCAACCTACGCACTTGCCGGTCATCCAAGAATGAGACAGCAATCATCACCAAAAATGCGGGCACCATAAAAAATGCCTGACGCTCAACAAAGTGATAAGCTGGTAACCCGATGCGATCAGCGACCGCCGGACTGGCCGCAAACGAGAGAATAATCCCAAGGCCCATGAGGCCGATGAAACCACCAAGGAAGTAAAGATCAATCGTCCACCACCATTTGGCGACACTGCTACGGTCTGCGCGAGATACCATCAGCCTTTTCCTCCCATCGGTTGAATACCGGGAATGCTCAAAACGGTATCGCGAAATGCGTCACCGCGTTTTTCAAAATTCTTGAATTGATCAAACGACGCGCACGCCGGTGATAGCAGAACCACAGGTTCGGCTGCACCATCAAGCGCCGCGTCTCGTGCAGCATGCTCAATCGCATTGGCGAGTGTGCCAGCGATCTCAAACGGCGCGTTAGTGCCAATCGTCGCAGCAAATTCCGGTGCGGCCTCTCCGATCAGATAACATTTGACTATGCGCGGAAAGTACGGCGCGAGCGCTTGAATGCCGCCCTCTTTAGCAAGACCGCCAGCGATCCAATAAATACGCGGGAACGAAGAAAGCGCTGGCGCTGCTGCTTCCGCATTGGTCGCCTTACTGTCATTGACAAACAGGACATTGCCAAGATGTCCAACCTGCTCCATGCGGTGAGCAAGGCCTGGAAACGAGCGAAAGCCGGAGTGGATTTCTGCGTCAGATAATCCCGCCGTGCGCACGGCAGCATAGGCTGCCAAAGCATTTTGCGCATTGTGTGCGCCGCGCAAAGATCCAATGCCTTCAAGGTCAGCCACGACGCGGGCAGTTCCATTCACGCTTTCCACCAGCAAAGAACCATCAGCAAACAGACCATTTGCAAGTATACGATCTTTCGAAATACGAACGACAGAGCGTCCAGCCTTTTCCAATTGATCAGCAATAGCGATGCAATAATCGTCGTCTTGACCAATGATGGCAACATCACTGCCCGACACCAACCGCGCCTTCACAGCCGCGTAATGTGCAATATCTCCATGCCGATCGAGGTGATCAGGCGTGATATTCAGCAATAACCCCGCAGTCGGGTTGATCGAAGGCGCGAGATCAATTTGATAAGATGAACATTCAACCACATAGTGCTTCTCAGCCGATGGCGCATCCAGCGTCATCACAGCTGTGCCAATATTGCCACCCAGTTGCGTATCGCGGCCAGCAGCTTTCAGAACATGTGCAATGAGCGCCGTCGTCGTTGATTTACCATTGGTTCCGGTAATAGCGATGAAGGAAGCCTGCGGTGCGCGCGCTGTGCGCTCACGGACAAAGAGCTCTACGTCCCCTATGATTTCAACATTGGCACTATGGGCCAAATCCACGGTCCAATGCGGCTTTGGATGTGTCAGTGGCACGCCAGGCGAAAGCACAAAAGCATCAAATGAATGCCAGTCGGCTTGCGCCAGATTTTGGGTGTGAATGCTCTTCGCGTTCGCCTTGGCAACACTATCCGGATTGTCATCCCAAGCACTGACTATTGCTCCGCCCGCATGCAATGCCTGAGCCGTCGCTAAGCCCGACCCGCCAAGGCCGAACAAAGCCACATGCTTTTTGTTGAACGAGCGGGCGTCAATCATGGACCTATCTCAGCTTCAATGTGGACAAAGCCAGCAGCGCTAAGATGACGGAAATAATCCAGAACCGCACAACGACTTGACTTTCAGTCCAGCCCAATTTTTCGAAATGATGATGAATAGGCGCCATCAGAAACACCCGCCGACCGGTCATTTTGAACCAACCAACTTGAATGATAACGGACATCGCCTCCATCACGAACAAACCACCGACAATGCCCAAGACAATTTCGTTTTTGGTGGCGACAGCAACTGTGCCAATCAGGCCACCCAGTGCGAGTGAGCCCGTGTCACCCATGAAAATCGCAGCAGGCGGTGCATTGAACCAAAGGAATCCAAGTCCAGCGCCAATCACTGCGCCCATAACGACGGCAAGTTCACCGGTTCCGAACACGAAATGAATCTGCAAATAGTTGGCAAATACGGCGTTACCGGAAAGATATGCGAACACACCAAATGTGCCCGCCGCAATCATCACTGGCACGATGGCAAGCCCGTCAAGGCCATCCGTAAGGTTTACCGCGTTACCTGCACCCACAATAACAAACGCACCAAAGGGGACAAAAAACCATCCAAGATCAAGCAGAAAGTTCTTGAAAAATGGAAACGTCAAAGACGTTGAAAACGGCGCATTGCCGACCTTCGCAATGGCATAAACGGCAAGGCCCGCTATAGCAATTTCAAAGGCTAAACGGGCTTTACCTGAAAAACCTTTGTGTGATTGTTTGGTGACTTTCAAATAGTCATCGTAAAACCCGATGATGCCAAAGCCTACGGTGACGGCAAGCACGATCCAAACATAAGCGCTTTTCAAATTAGCCCACACCAGCGATGAAGCCAAGATTGCGGCCAGAATCATCAGTCCGCCCATTGTTGGCGTACCTGCCTTCTTGAAATGCGTTTGTGGCCCATCGGCACGGATCGGCTGGCCTTTGCCTTGTTTGACGCGCAAACCATCAATGATCGCTTGTCCAAAAATGAACACCAGCAATGCCGATGTGATCAGTGCACCGCCTGTGCGAAATGAAATGTAGCGAAACAGATTGAAAATCGAAACGGAGTCCGAAATTTCAGCAAGATATGCCAGCATTGATTAAATCCCCCGTACCGGCTCTCAAGCCAAATCTTTTGCCGGCAAAACCGGCGGAAAATGTTTCAAAATATACTCCACAAGTTTGGAGAACCCAATCCCGTTAGAAGACTTGATCACCACCACATCGCCCGGACGAATGGCAGAGGCAACAAGTGCCTTCAACTCATCAACGCTTTGGCGATACTCGCCATCAAGTTCAACAGGCAACGCCTCTTTCAGTGCCAACATCTCGGGTCCACCGAGAAATAACTTGTTGATTTTGGCGTCTACAATCGGCTGTGCGAGTTCTTCGTGAAGCTTTTTGGAATGTTTGCCCAATTCCAGCATGTCGCCGAGCACAGCGATTCTACGCCCGATACCCTCAACAGGAAAAGCAGACACCAATGCCAAAGCCGCCGCCATAGAAGCTGGATTTGCATTGTAGCTCTCATCAATCAGCGTAAACGTCCCGCCTTTGACTTTGAGTTTATGTTGCTGACCGCGTCCTTTTTCCGCCGACAAAGTGCCGAACGCCAGCGCTACCTTTGCGCGGTCCGCACCTGCCAGCCATGCGGCACCCAAGACTGCCAAAGCGTTCTGCACAATATGGCGACCCGGTGCGCCAATCTTCACGGCAACATCTGTTCCATCAATGCGCGCTGTTATGCATGAGCACTCTGCAAGCGGCTTATACTTAACCAGCTTGAAATTGGACCGTTGGTTTTCACCAAATCCATAGACATTTTTGACACCCGCATCATGGGCCATCTGCAACAGTTTACGATAACGCGGATCATCGCGGTTCAAAATCGCATAACCGTCTTCGATAATGCCTTCAAAAATCTCAGCTTTAGCTTTGGCGATTTCGTCCAGATTTTTGAAATAACCAAGATGGGCCGCTGCAATTATCGTTACGATCGCGATGTGCGGCCTTACCATTTTGACCAAGGGTCTAATCTCATCGGGATGATTCATCCCGATTTCAAACACACCAAATTCCGTATCCATTGGCATCCGCGCCAACGTCAGCGGCACACCCCAATG
>JBGTAU010000472.1:0-5001 GCA_041749675.1 Rhizobiaceae bacterium
TCGGGAATACTTTGCCAGGGTTGAGCAAGGCTTGCGGATCGAATGCGACCTTCAATCTAATTTGTGTATCCAAATCCACTTGATTAAACATCTCGCCCATCAAGTCGCGCTTTTCAACGCCAACGCCATGCTCGCCGGTTAACACGCCGCCGACCTTTACGCACAAACGCAAAATGTCCGCGCCGAAACTTTCGGCTTTTTCCAGTTCGCCCGGCTTGTTGGCATCGTAAAGTATCAACGGATGCAGATTGCCGTCGCCCGCGTGGAAAACATTGGCAACGCCGAGGCCGTACTTCGCTGACATGTCGCGCATTCCGGCCAAGACTTGCGGCAGCGCTTTGCGCGGGATGGTGCCGTCCATACAGTAGTAATCTGGCGAAATGCGCCCGACCGCGGGAAACGCCGCTTTTCGCCCTGCCCAAAAGACCATGCGTTCTTGTTCGCTGGTGGAGACTTTCAGCGTCACGGATTTATTAGATTTGGCGATTTTCTCGACCCGCGCAAGCAGCTCGTCCACTTCTGCTTCCGGCCCGTCTAATTCCACGATCAGCAGAGCCTCTACGTCAAGCGGATAGCCGGCGTGCACAAAATCTTCCGCCGCATGAGTGGCCAAACGATCCATCATCTCCATGCCGCCCGGGATAATGCCTGCGCCAATAATTTCCGCCACACATTGCCCCGCTTCTTCGCTGGTCGCAAAGCCGATCAGTGCGGCGCGCGCGGTTTCTGGCTTTTGCAAAATACGCACGGTGACTTCCGTGATCACCGCCAACAGGCCCTCGGAACCGGTTATCATCCCTAAAATATCGAGGCCTTCCGCGTCCAAATGTTTGCCGCCAAGGCGCACCACGTCGCCGTTGATCAGCACCATCTCGAGCCCCAACACATTGGTCGCAGTCAGTCCATATTTCAGCGAGTGCACGCCGCCAGAATTTTCCGCGACATTGCCGCCGATAGAGCACGCGATTTGCGAAGAGGGATCGGGCGCATAGTAATAACCCTCGCCTTCGACGGCGCGCGTTATCCCAAGATTGGTAACGCCAGGCTGCGCCGTGACGGTGCGGTTTGGATAGTCTATGTCCAGCACACGATTGAAGCGCGACATCACAAGCAGCACCGCATCTTCCAGCGGCAACGCGCCGCCAGACAGCGACGTTCCAGAACCACGCGGCACGACGCGGATATTCTCTCGCGAACAATATTTGAGAATACGCGATACTTGCGCCACCGTTTCCGGCAACACCACCACCATTGGCAATTGGCGATATGCTGTCAGGCCATCGCTCTCAAACACCCGCATGCCGTTGGTGCTGTCCACTACGCCTTCGCCCGGCACAATCTCGCGCAATTGCGCAATAATTTCCGCGCGTTTGGAAAGCGTCGCGTTGTCAGGCTTTGGCATCAGCAATGAAGACATTTGCGCAGAATCCTTTTCGGGTTCGCGTCAGTTAAGCCTGTTTGGTGAGCGATATCCAGCCATTATCATCAACATTTGCAAACAGTGTTTCATAGGTATCGATGGAAGGGTGGGTACTGTCTATGCTGTAGTCATGCGTCGCGGTTACCACCATGAGTGCAGCCCCCGCTGCCTCGCCTGCTTTGATGCCAGCGGGCGCGTCTTCAAAGACCACACAGTCGTTGACATTTACGCCCAGCCGCTCCGCACCAAGAAGAAAACAAGCAGGATGTGGCTTGCCACTCGTGACATCTTCCGCTGTTACAATGACTTTCGGAAATGGAATACCAGCAGCTGCCATGCGGGCTTCGGCTAGTATGCGCGGCGCTGAGGTGACAATTGCCCAACCGTCACTTGGCAACGACGCTAAAAATTCAATGACACCATCGATGGGAACGACGCCGTCAACATCGGCGACCTCATCGTCCAACACTTGCTTGGCTTCTGCAACTGGGTCGAGCCCTTCAATGCCAAGTCGGGTAATCGTATCGATCCCGCGCACGCCGTGCATGGTTGGCATAAAAGCCTCAACATCCAGCCCCTGCTTTCGCGCCCATTTACCCCAAACACGTTCGGTCGATGCCAATGAATTGAGCAGTGTTCCATCCATATCAAATAGTAGCGCGGCGAATTTTCTATCGTAGGGCAAATCAATCTCGCTATATATATGTGGTCTATTTCTCAACATGGCGGTTGCGAATACGCCGCACCATTAGCCAAACCGTAATCAAAGCGATAGGCACAAACAGTGCGGTCGCAAATGTTGATGACAAAAACGGGAAGTCTTTTTCCACGCCTTTGGCGATATAAGAAAAAAGTCCCACGATATAATAGGTAACGGCCGCAACTGACAGGCCCTCCACCGTTTGCTGCAAGCGCAGTTGTGAGCTTGCGCGCGTGTTCATCGAGGCGAGCAAGGCGCTGTTTTGCTTCTCCAAATCCACATCCACCCAAGTACGCAACAGTGTTGTGGCGCGGGTGAGTTTGCGTGACAGGTTGGCTTGGCGCTCTTCCACCGAGCGGCACGTGCGCATCGCGGGAGCCATGCGTTTTTGTAAAAATGCACCCCACGTTTCAAAGCCCCGCGCCGGCATTTCATCGAGTGCATTCAAGCGCTCTGCGACTATGCCCTCATAGGCTTTGGATGCTCCAAACCGATAAAGGCTGGAAGCGGCATCAGCTTCGAGTTCTGCAGCGAGCGCTGAAAGTTCGGCCAATAGCCGCTCGGATTCGCGCCCTTCGTCATCGCGCATTTCCCGCGTTAAATCGGCCATGCGGTCTTCAATACGCCGGATGCGTGGGGACAGGCTGAGCGCCAACGGCAGGCCCAGCATGGCAAATGTCCGATAGGTTTCTATCTCGATCAACATTTGACCGAGTGCACCGGCACGCACGGGCGATAAACCATTGTCGAGCAAAGTCATTCTGGTTAGGCCATCCGCATCTTGGCGAAAGTCCGTTATGATGGTGGCAGATCCACCTTCTATCGATGAACAGCATGTGGAAGCAGCGTCATAGGCGGCCAAAATCCGCCTCAAATCTCTTGGCTGTTTGCGAATCTCTAAGCGAATGCCCGACAGCACTGTGCCCGGCGCTTTGAACGCGCTACCGAACGGATGAACTTGCGCATGACCATTTTCAAGCGGGCCTTCGTAGAGATAGGTCGAAAACTCGGTGTGGCGCTCCCAGCGCAATGTGCCATTGCCAGATGGCATCACATGATGCCGCGCGGTCTTATCTGGGGCGGCTAGGCCCGCCGTGCGTGATAAATCAGCCAAAACAGCATGATCAACAGTGAACCCGCCCTCGGTCGAAAACGCCACTTGAATGAGCAGGCGCGGCGCGGAAATCAACGGATGCGGTCGCGCGTGCACCTCGCCGAGAACGGAGGCACGCAAACTGTGCGCCGGGAAGCCAAGCACCAGGGCTGGCGCTAGTTTTTGATTTTCATCTTGACTCATGAGCGATCCAGCATTCGACTTATTTGACTTTAGGGCAATTTTGAAAACGAGATAGGTGTTAATGCGTCGCATCTATTTTCAAATGCGCACAAACTTCCTTTTCAATTTGATTGACCGATTTGTCGAGAGTGTTATTCCTGTTTTCACCAACAGTGGCGCGTGCGCCGGAAAGTATTTTTACCGTTCATGACACTCCCCACCAAAAAGCCCCGCGTTGCGTTGTTCGTTACCTGTCTCGTTGATCTATTCCGCCCGACGGTCGGCTTTGCCGCTGTCAAACTCATTGAGGATGCAGGCTGCATTGTTGATGTGCCGCCCGCGCAAACTTGTTGCGGACAACCGGCCTATAATTCCGGCGATAAAAAAGACGCCCGCGCGATTGCAGAACAAGTCATTGAAGCGTTTGAAGATTACGATTTCGTCGTCGCGCCGTCGGGTTCGTGCAGCGGCATGCTGGGCAAACACTATCCAGAACTGTTCGCGGGCGATGCCAAATGGGAACTTCGGGCATTGGCCTTCTGCGCCAAAGTGCATGAGCTTGTCAGCTTTCTCACCGACGTGATGTTCATCACCAACACCCACACTACGCATCAAGGCACTGTCACCTACCACGACAGCTGTTCGGGCCTGCGCGAACTCGGCATCAAAGCGCAGCCGCGCAAGTTACTTGGGAACATCGAAGGCCTCACGCTGACAGAACTCAAAGACTGCGAAATCTGCTGCGGCTTTGGCGGCACGTTCTGCGTCAAATATCCGGATATTTCCAACAAGATCGTGTCCGAGAAAACCAGCCATATTAAAGCCTCTGGTGCGGATTTGCTGCTCGCTGGCGATCTTGGTTGCCTGATGAATATGGCTGGAAAACTGAAGCGCGAAGGGTCAGATATTCAAGTGCGGCACGTGGCGGAAGTGCTTGCGGGAATGACCGATGGTCCGGCGATTGGGGAGAAGCGGTGATGGGTAATTTTCAAGTTTGGTGCTGCCCCTCATCCGCCCTTCGGCCACCTTCTCCCCGCAAGTGGCAGGGAGAAGGAGGCAGTCGCAAAGGTTTGCGCTCCCCTTCGCCCCGCCGCTTGCGGGGAGAAGGTGGCCCAACGGGCCGGATGAGGGGCAGCTCCAAAGCTGCGGGAGCAAACTAATGCAAATCACCTCCCCCACCTTCAAAGCCAATGCCACCGCCGCACTTGCCGACATCAACTTGCAAAAAGCCATGGGCCATGTGCGCACTGGCTTTATTGATAAGCGCAAAGCCGCACTGGACGCCTTGCCGGAATTTGAAGCGCTGCGCGACAGTGCCAAGGACATCAAAGACCACACGCTGGCGCATCTGGATTTGTACCTCGAAGCCTATGTCGAAAAGGTCGAGAAATCCGGCGGCCATGTGCATTTTGCTGAAGACGCCGCGCATGCCCGCGACATTATCTTGAAACTTTGCCGTGACGTGGGCGCCAAGACTGTCACTAAAGGCAAGTCGATGGTCACCGAGGAAATTGCGCTCAATCAGCATTTCGAAGAGAACGGCATTATCCCCGTAGAGACCGACCTCGGCGAATACATCATCCAGCTGCGCGGTGAGCACCCCAG
>JBGTAU010000473.1:0-2682 GCA_041749675.1 Rhizobiaceae bacterium
AAAATTTCGAGTTCTGGTTTGGTGGAGAACCGACCATCATCCGAAAGCAACAGCGTGTTGCATGCCATTTTGGCATCGGTTTTCTGTGCGCCGGGGAACACTTTGATTTGCCCCTGAAACACGCCGTGGCCATGATCTGTGATCACATTGCGGATGATTTCGGTGGAGGTGGTGTTTTCCACTTCATGCGTGAGCGTCATCGTGACATCAACATGCGCATCGCCGCCAACCAAATTGATGCCGCGCAGTTTGAAATCTGAACCCTCGCCTTTGACCGCCACATGCACTTCTTGGCGCACCAGCTTGCCGCCAGAATTCATCACAAACAGTGTGAGCTTTGCGTCTTTGCCGATATGCGCATTGAACTGGCCCAAGTGTACCGCACCCGCGCCGCGCTCTTGGTCGATGATGAGCGTGATCTCTGCGCCGTCGCCAACCGTCATATGGGTGATGGCTGACACGAAGGCATCGCCGCCCAAATGCCGCTCGATGATCGTGGCCTTTGCATGCGCGCCGACTTTAATCGCAAGGCGCGTATGCGAATCTTGATCGGCTTTGACCTGCACTTCAATCGGGGTCGAAAGAATTGCGCCGTCTGCTATATCGAGATGAAACCCATCGGACACCAGCGCTGTGTTGATCTGACCGATTGCATCATCGGACCCACGCGACACCATTGCCCGCGCGAACGAACCATCTTCGAGTTTCGCGGCAATCGATGTGACGGCAACGCCCTCGCCGACCTGCCCGCTTTCGCTTGCCCCGTCTTGGATAAGCAGCACGGACGCGCCTTGCACGAGTGGCCGAACATCGGACATTTCGGCCGATGTTCCAGATGGAATGGCACGCAACAGCGTACGCAAATCTGTGTAGTGCCAGCTTTCAATACGCCGTGTTGGCAGCCCAATATTCTTAAGTTGCTCAAGCGCATTGTCCCGCGCCGCCGAAACCTCGCCGCCGCCCGGCAACGCGCCAAGCTTTGCCAAATAAAGTGCTGTGAGCGCGGTCTCTGCAGCGGTCTGAAGCCGCGTGATCGGCATCGTCATATCACTCACCTTATGCCGCCTCTTCGATGACGTCTGCATAACCATTGGCTTCGAGATGCAACGCCAATGACTTATCGCCAGATTTGATCACTTGGCCTTTGTAGAGCACATGCACGGTGTCTGGCACGATATGATCGAGCAAGCGCTGATAATGGGTGATGACGAGCACGGCGCGGTCTGGCGAGCGGAGCGAATTAACGCCATCGGAAACGATTTTGAGCGCATCGATATCAAGGCCAGAATCTGTTTCGTCCAAGATGCACAGCTTCGGCGCCAGCAGTTTCATCTGCAAAATTTCAGCGCGCTTCTTCTCGCCGCCAGAGAAGCCAACATTGAGCGGGCGTTTGAGCATGTTGAAATCAATCTCAAGCGATGCCGCGGCCTCCTTCACCAATTTGATGAATTCTGGAATTTTCAATTCAGGTTCACCGCGCTGTTTACGCTGCGAGTTCATGGCGACCTTGAGGAATTCCATCGTGGCAACACCTGGGATTTCCATCGGGTACTGGAATGCTAGGAAAATGCCTTTAGCTGCGCGTTCGGCGGGGTCCATTTCTAGGATGCTCTCACCGTTGTAAAGGATCTCACCCTCGGTGACTTCATAGTCATCGCGGCCAGCGAGGATGTATGACAAGGTGGACTTGCCAGAGCCATTCGGCCCCATAATAGCCGCAACTTCGCCCGCTTTGACCGTGAGGTTCAAACCACGAATAATTTCAGTATCAGTGCCAGCAATGCGGGCGTGGAGATTGCGTATTTCTAGCATTTTGTTTTCCTAGTATTCAGAAGCAACTCGAAGACTCTCCGTCGGCTGCTAGGTATTCCCTAAAGGTCCAATAAATTTCTTAACTTCGACAGCCAGAAAACCGATGTCGGATTGCCGTTTCATCAACGATTCGCTGGATATACCCGGCACAGACCCGTGCCCAGAGGGATATCGAAACCGAACAGCTGCCGAACTCAAATCATCAAACGCGCGAAATCGATCACGCATTGTATGGTCTTTTCCCAACAAATCAGTGAGCACTCCCAAACTGTGAGTTGGGCCCGCGACAATGCGTTCAAACTCAATAACCGCTCGAATTAGCTTCTCTACAGATCGCTGCTGAAAAAATGCGGCTTGCCTTGGGTTAGACTGAATTAACAATTGGGCTGCAGCAAACTCTTCTTCCGCCAGCTGCAGGAACGATTTTATGCGCCGCCAATGATGATCTTCGCCACTCATTTGAGTGCAGCCTCATAAATTTTACGCCCTTCAGTAACGATCCGAGTAACGAAAGACGTATTTAATTCCAATGCCTCTTCGTACCCATCCAACGAGCAAGGCACCACATCCACGCCAACGCCTAAACCCATCGTCGGCGCATAGACTTTGTCATAGTCTTCCGCCCAATCCGCACCCGTAGGCTTGGCCACAACCAGCAAATCAAAATCACTGTCCGGACGCGCATCGCCGCGGGCGCGGGAGCCGAAGAGCCAAATCATTTGCGGGTCCAGCGCAGCGACAAGCCGCTCCACCAAAGCAGCGAGCGCGCCGGCCTCATTTCCATAAGGTCCGTAGTTTGGTGGTACTTGCCGTGTGCTTCGGTTAGAAGTTTGGGCTTCCATCACCGCACGCTCCCTTCAAGACTAATCC
>JBGTAU010000474.1:0-2754 GCA_041749675.1 Rhizobiaceae bacterium
CTTGTTGCAGCCAGCCAAAGCTAGAACTGAAACGGAAGCGACGAGAACGAGAAATTTTTTCATGTGCAATACTCCTATACGGCTGGAATCGCCGTTTACAGGAGAGCCTTCTAACCAAATTGTGGCAGAGTTGAAGCAAAATGTGGCGCTGCACCCAAAAAAGTGCATTGCAGCAATTAAAATCGTTTGAAAATTGACACTTATTGCTATCCCACGCCTCTAAGATTTGCCAATTTGCACCATGAATTAAAATTTTCTTGGACAGGAATACACCATTGAACGACAAATGGAGCTTTTGGGTTGATCGCGGCGGCACATTTACTGATGTCGTTGGCCGCGCACCGAACGGCCAATTCATCGCCCATAAACTGCTCTCCGAAAACCCTTCCGCTTGGAAAGATAGCGCCATTCAAGGCATTCGCGATATATTAAATGTGCCCAATGACGCGGCTGTTCCTATCCATCGTATCGAAGAAATCCGCATGGGTACGACGGTCGCCACCAACGCACTGTTAGAGCGTAAAGGTGACACAACCGCCCTTCTCATCACCAAGGGTTTTCGCGACGCCCTACGCATTGCCTATCAAGCCCGACCCGACATCTTCGCTAAGCGGATCATTCTTCCCGAACAGCTCTACAGCCACGTCATCGAAATTGACGAGCGCATCCGCGCCGACGGTACGGTTGAGCGTCCATTGGACATGACAGCGCTCTCACCACTTTTAAATGACCTCAAAGCCAAAGGCGTTGAGTCTGTCGCGCTTGTGCTCATGCACGCATGGGCGTTTCCCCAGCACGAACTGGCCGTCGAGCAGCTGCTCATCAAAACCGGCTTCCACCAAATCTCCGTCAGCCACAAAGTTTCCCCGCTCACCAAATTGGTCGGCCGCGGCGACACAACGGTGGTCGATGCGTATTTATCGCCAATCCTCACCCGCTACGTCGCCCAAGTTTCCCAGGCGCTTGGCCTAAAAGGAGTGGAGGGCGAGCCCCGCCTCCAATTCATGATGTCCTCCGGCGGCCTCACCGCTGCAGAATTATTCCAAGGCAAAGACGCTATCCTTTCCGGCCCAGCTGGCGGAGTGGTCGGCATGGTTGAAACCGCAAAGTCAGCAGGCTTTGATCACGTCATCGGTTTTGACATGGGCGGCACATCCACCGATGTCGCCCACTTTGACGGCGAATACGAACGCGCCTTTGACACCGAGGTTGCGGGCGTTCGTATCCGCGCGCCCATGATGCGCATCCACACCGTCGCGGCCGGTGGCGGCTCAATCCTCAAACTCGAAGACGGCCGCTTCAAAGCAGGCCCTGAATCCGCCGGTGCCAACCCCGGCCCCGCTGCCTACAGGCGCGGCGGACCACTCACTGTTACCGACGCCAACGTTATGCTCGGCAAACTACGGCCGGAATTTTTCCCAGCCATTTTCGGCGACAACCAAAACCAACCGCTCGATGGTGAAACGGTGCGCACAGCGTTCGCAAATCTTGCCAACGACATGCGCCAAACCAAAACGCCTGAACAAATCGCCGAAGGCTTCATCACCGTCGCCGTCGAGAACATGGCGAACGCAATCAAAAAAATCTCGGTCCAGCGCGGCTATGACGTCACGCGCTACCTTCTCAATTGCTTTGGCGGTGCTGGCGGGCAGCATGCGTGTCTGGTTGCCGATGCGCTCGGCATGGAAACAGTACTCATCCACCCCATGTCGGGCCTGTTGTCGGCTTACGGCATCGGCATGTCGAGCCTGCTCGCCACCCGCCAGCAGGCGCTCGTTTTGCCACTTGTCAGCACCAGCATGCAAAAAGCACACGCCGCCATCGACGCGCTTACGCATTCCGTCACCACCGAACTCACATCGCAAGGCGTTCCATCCACCACCATCACCTACCGCACCATTTTGCACTTGCGCTATGACGGCACAGACACCACGCTCCCCATCGATTTCATTGATGACACAATCGCCCATTTACAAACCCGCTTCGCCGCGGTCCATCTCGCCCGCTTCGGCTTCACCTATGAGGCCCGCCCCATAATCATTGAAACCATCGCGCTCGAAGCCTCCGACGCACGCGCCGCGAACTTTGCAGAGACCTCATCACCCACCACGGCCTCACTGTTTAAAGCCATCCAAACCGCGCCCATGTTCTCGAACGGCACGTGGCACGACGCCCACATCGCCAAGCGCCAAGACCTCAAACCCGGTCACAATCTATGCGGCCCCGCGCTGATCATCGAACCACATCAAACCATCGTTGTTGAACCTGAATGGCAAATGCAGCTCACCGCGCAAAACCACATCTTGCTCACACGTCAAAAACCCCGCACCAACACCCACGCGCTCGGCACAACCGCCGATCCCGTCCTGCTCGAAGTGTTCAACAATCTCTTCATGTCGATTGCCGAACAAATGGGCTTCACGCTGCAAAACACCGCAAGTTCAGTCAACATCAAAGAGCGCCTCGATTTCTCCTGCGCCGTCTTTGATCACACTGGCGCACTCGTCGCCAATGCCCCGCACATGCCCGTGCACCTTGGCTCCATGGACCGCTCCGTCGAAACCATCATCCGCCTCAACCAAGGTAAAATCAAACCCGGTGACGTCTTCGCCCTCAACGCCCCCTACAACGGCGGCACGCACTTGCCGGATATCACAGTGGTAACGCCCGTGTTTGGCATTGCCCCCTCACCCTACCCTCTCCCCGAGGGGAGAGGGGCAAACATAAAACGCGACCTGGCATTTGAACCAGAAC
>JBGTAU010000475.1:0-5972 GCA_041749675.1 Rhizobiaceae bacterium
GCTCATAAATATCTTGGA
The DNA here is from genome assembly GCA_041749675.1 of Rhizobiaceae bacterium. Taxonomy (GTDB): domain Bacteria; phylum Pseudomonadota; class Alphaproteobacteria; order Rhizobiales; family Rhizobiaceae; genus JANMEX01. Next base: position 19 of record JBGTAU010000475.1, read on the forward strand.
AAAACTGAGGCGAACCATCTGACCCAACCCAAGCCGTAAAATACGCCAAATGAATTGGAATTTTTGTCTTAAGCGAAACCCGTGTAAGCGCGCCAGCATCTACTTTGGCATCGATCACCGCGCGGCTCATTTTCTGATCAATCCCGAGCAATTTTTCAGCAAAACCAAGCGCATCGCTTACCCGAATACAGCCATGCGAAAACGCGCGGCCGGTAGAAGCAAACAACTGACGTGACGGCGTATCGTGCAAATAAATATTACGCTTGTTTGGGAACATGAATTTTACGTAGCCAAGCGCATTCTTATCGCCCGGTTGCTGTACAATACGATACGGAAATTTAGCTGCTCTGACTGTCGTCCAGTCAATTGAATAGGGGTCCACTTCAGGTGCGCCCTCTCCCCAACTCGCGTACAATTTATAGTCGTTTTGCTCTAGATAACCCGGATCTTTAATAAGCTTTGGCAAGAATTCAGCCGATGCAATGTCCGGCGTAACTGTCCAAGTTGGATTGAATTCCACGTAGCCGATTTTATCAGAAAACATCGGCGTTTTATGAAACGGTTTACCCACAATCACACTGCGATTGTCGATCACCTTGCCACCATCGACCAAAAATAGTTCAAATCCAGCTTGGTTGACCATAACATGGCGTGACCCAAGATCTGCCGGAAGCCACCGCCACCGCTCCATGTTTACAATAATCTGATCGATGCGCTTGTCGGCCGAAGAGTTCATAGAAAGCAGCGTGCCTTTGCCCGCGACCCCATCAGCGTCCAGTCCACTGGCTTTTTGATAGGCGCGGACTGCATCTTTGAGATTGGCATCAAACACATTGGGATCACCCGATGCCAAATTTTTATAGCCACGCCCTGCAAGGCTTGCACGCAATTCGCCAACGCGCGGGTCAACCATTCCTGGCTTTAACGTTGGCCCAGGTGTCACTTCGTTCCAGCCGCCGATGGATGAAAGCTTGCGATATTTTGCCAACAACGCTTTCAGTTTGCCATACTGCGAATGGCGCGGCCGCAACGCTTGCACCGTCGTTGCCAGCCCATTTTTTTGTATGACACTCAACCACTTAGCAGCATCTAACGTCTTGCGATCGATCACGATATCGGTTGCATTCATCAGCGGTGTTGAGCGCCCTGTGTGCAAATCCCGCGCATAGCGAAGAAAAGCTTGCGCCAACGCGAGCTCTGCGCCAGCCGCATCTTCGTCCCCCTGCAGCCGGCCAAGTGCGCCGAAGGCAAGCTCAATATAGTCTTTAGAATCAAGACCATCTTCGCCTGAGCGCCCCAATGCAACAACAAGTTCAGCGCCCGTCGTTGACAATTTGTTGCCTGCAATGAAGATCGAACCGGCATCGGGTTTTACATAATAGGTCATCAGCTTGTTGAGATCGATGGTGACATCGCGCCACTCAATGGCTTGTGCGCCATCGCGTTCCAACCCCAAAATCACATCATGCGGCGAAGCGTTTGCTCGGGATGAAGTGCTAAATAACACCACAAGCATAGACACCCAAATGGCCCAAATTCGCATCGTAATCTCCCGCCTGATTCGCGGTCACTTTACAGCGAATGTTAAGTCAAAAAAATGGCATGTTTTTAGGCAGTTAAGCGATTATTTTAGGTGCGCCAAAATGGCACAAACCACCGCGTCTGATATTTCGTCAATCAGCATATGGCCGATGTCTGGCAGTATAGTTTTCGCAAATTCTTGCGGCGCATCATAAAGTTGGCGCACCGGCACCACGGGGTCTTGTTCGCCCCATAGCAGATGGGTCGGAATATTGAGTGCCGCCAACTGTTCAAGCGGTAGCTGACCTTGCACTCCATCGCGCATGATTTTACTTAAAATGAACGCCAACGCATCGCGCTGTTTGGCTGTTAGGCGCGAGGCTGACGTGCGGCTGAACACCGGCTCAGCACCAGCTGCACCGCGTGCGCACATCATCTCAAAGCTGGCTTGAACTTCTTCCTGCGTTGAAGCACTGGCGATGCGCTGCATGATAGCGGCATTGATTTCTGACCCGAATCCACCCGGTGCCAGCAGTATCAGCGACGCCACTTTTTCAGGTGTTGCTAGCGCTATCAGCGCCGCAACAGCGCCGCCCATCGAATGTCCAACGATGTGAAAACGCTCAATCCCGCGCTGCGCCATTTCATCTGCAACGCCCGCCGCGGCAACTCGAGGTGAGCCGAAGTTTGGATAGTCCAGCGACCCACCGTGGCCCGGCAAATCGAACGCCAAAACATGGGCACGATGTTGAATGGCCGAGATGATATCCGTCCAGCCCTCCGCGCTGCCACCAAACCCATGCAGCAGAACAATTGTGGGAAGTGAGGGCGAACCGGCTTCAATGCAAAAAAGCCGGTTCTCCATTTTTTTAACGCACAATCCGGTTGGCTGCCGATACGACAGCTTCCAGAGAGGCAGTCACAATGTTTTTATTGACACCTGCCCCATGCAGTTTGCCTCCCGCATGTTCCACTTGCATATAGCAAATCGCCGCCGCGTCAGAACCATGTTGCAACGAATGTTCAGCATAATCTGCAACCGTGATCTCTTGGCCCAGATAAATCGAAAGCGCATGCACAAAGCCGTCGATCGGCCCTGTGCCTTTGCCCTCAATACGCTTAGTCTCACCATTGTCCAAAATCTCCGCCGCCGTAATGCGAAGGCCGGGATGATCAGGATCAGGATGCGAATGGTGATCGACAAACTTCAATCGCGCTTGTGGCTGGTTGACGTAAGTCTCCATAAAACTATCGTAAATGCGCTTCGACGAAAGCTCCGTGCCTTCTGCATCCGTGATCTTTTGGATCACATCACGGAATTCCACCTGCAAATGGCGCGGCAAGTTGAGGCCGTAGTCTTCCTGCAAAATATAGGCGATTCCGCCTTTGCCGGACTGCGAATTGATGCGGATAATCGCTTCATACGAGCGGCCGACATCTTGCGGATCAATCGGCAAATAGGGCACTTCCCACAACGTTTTGTTGGTCTGTTTGATCGCCTTCATCCCCTTGTTGATCGCATCCTGATGCGAGCCGGAGAACGCCGTGTAAACCAGCTCGCCCACATAAGGATGCCGCTCTGGTATCTTCAATTGATTGCAATGCTCATAAACGCCCTTGATGCGGTTGATATCCGAGCAGTCCAATTCTGGGTCCACGCCTTGCGTGAACATGTTGAGCGCCAGCGTCACCACATCGACATTGCCGGTGCGCTCGCCATTGCCAAACAATGTGCCTTCAACGCGGTCCGCGCCCGCCATCAAGCCCATTTCGGTTGCGGCAATGCCCGTGCCGCGGTCATTATGCGGGTGCAGCGAAATCAAAATATTCTCGCGATTGTCTAAGTTACGGCCCATCCATTCGATCATGTCGGCATAAATGTTTGGCGTCGACATTTCGACGGTCGCCGGCAAATTCAGAATGAGTTTGTTCTCTGCCGTCGGCTTGATAATTTCAGCCACCGCATTGGAAATTTCCAGCGCCACTTCAAGTTCTGTGCCGGTAAAGCTTTCTGGCGAATATTCAAAGCGGAAACCACCGCCCGCCTTATCCGCCATTTCGGCAATCATCTTGGCCGCATCAACTGCGATCTGCTTGACACCCTTCACATCCTTGCCAAACACCACGCGGCGCTGCAATTCTGATGTGGAATTGTAAAAATGCACAATCGGCTTGGTCGCGCCTTTGAGCGATTCAAACGTGCGGGTAATGAGTTCAGGACGGCACTGCACCAATACTTGCAGCGACACATCAGAGGCCACACCGCCCTCTTCAATGCACCAACGCGCAAAATCAAAATCAGTCTGTGAAGCGGACGGAAACCCAATCTCGATTTCCTTAAAGCCCATGTCGAGCAAAAGTTGAAACATCCGCGCTTTGCGCTCTTGCCCCATCGGGTCCACCAGCGCCTGATTGCCATCGCGCAAATCCACCGAACACCAAATCGGCGCTTTGGTGATTTGCTTGGAAGGCCACTGCCGGTTCGGCAGGTGAATCGCTGGGTAAGACTGATATTTCTGATGGGCGGACGGCATGCCCTTATGTGTCTGTGTCGAAGTCATATCTCTATCACTTTTATGTTGCGGGCGCGGCTGCCAATTCTATGGCGCAAAGCTACCCGTTCAATGGATAATCTGAGTGGATTTGTAAAGGAGCAGCGGGGCGAAACCCCAAATCGACCGCCGGACGCTCCCGTTACCGGGCCCGACGGCCGCAGATAAGCAGAAGCAGCGCGCGAGGAGCGCGGCTGGAGGCAGAGCAGAAATGGGTGGCCTGCTTGGTCATGCTCAGATGCTAGCAGGCGATTTACCAAGAGGCAAGCAATTATGGACGCTTGACTACAATACGGCAGTTGTAGACAATCAAAATTTCTAATAATAAATGCAAGCGTTGAGTTCAACCATATCTCTTTTAGTATTGCCACATGTCATGCATCTAACTTTGCCAGAATTAGTTTTCGCCGACAAAGTAATTCAAGGACGACCAAAATGGCAGGAACGAGATAGCCAGCGCTTGGAATTAACCGCTGCTTTATCAATTGATAGTATCGCTATTGAAGGCTTAGAGATCCGTGCGAAAGCATTTTCAACTCGACCAGAACGTGGTGTTTGCTTCAATTTACAGTATTTTCCAGGGCATTCGGCTTGTACGCAGCTATGTCGAGTAGAATGGAACCCACTGCGACCACACACAAACTCACTAAACGGGCCTGGCAATTTGGTTGGCTTATTTATTGAAGGAAGCCATATTCATGAGTTCACTGACAATTGGATTGGATCAGAAGGCGTAATGCGGATAAAAAACCTACCGATGGCAAGGCCGATAAACCCTAATCCCGGCGACTTTGGGCAATTACTTGATTTTCTTACAACAAGCCTTAGAATAACGAATATGCACGTCATTGAGCAGCCAAGCTGGCGTGTAGGTGATCTTTTTGGAGGCTGAAAAAATGTCAAAAAATAATAGTCTCCAAGTTGAACTAGATAGAATTGCTTCAACTTTGATCAAGTTAGAGCACGGTAAAAACAGTTCGATGCTATCGGTGCCTATACTCTATCCTAGTGGAGCTTCCGCTGTGGTGGAAGTAACCCAACATGGAGAAAAGTATTTTGTATCGGATCTTGGCTTTGGCTTTGCAGAAGCCGAAATGTTTGGTGCAAGCCATACTTTTACCCGACACGCTGCTCAATTAGCTCATCATTACGGCGTGAAATTTGACAACCAATCATTTTTCGTTGCCGAAGCATCGCGTGATTTTTTAGCAAGCGTGGTAACAATAGTAGCAAACTGCTCCGTGGAGTCCGCGAATTTTGCGGCAATAAAAGCCGCAGACAGACGTTATGTTGACGATTCCGAAGAAGTATATAACAGACTTATCGATATATTTCCAAAAGACAACGTATTACGCAATAATCATTTTATAGGTTCGTCAAACTATAAATGGCCCGTGGCTGCTATCGTGACCTCTGGATTAAGACCAACTATTTTTGAACTTGTCAGCAAACATCACAATTCAGTTGTAAACGCTGCGACAAAATTCAGTGACATTGCACGTCTAGAGAAAGCACCAAATCGAGTAGTGTTAGTTAAAGATTTTTCGGAAATGGATAATTATTTAAGTATTTTGAATCAATCCGCAACTGTATTAGAGATATCTGCTGAACCTGAAAAAATTAGAAGATTGGCTGCTTGATTTTTATAGTTGAAAGCTTGGTTATTTATTAAAATAACCCCACTAAAATAGATTTGAACGAGTTTAGTGGGTTTACTCGTTCCGATAGATAGTCTTGTGTACTGTCTCCAATTCAACAATTTAGAAATGTTCGATTATCTGAACCTACATTTGTGCACTACAGACATTTCCCTCAGCATAGTCTAAACGCCTACAAAACCCACACTGGAGCCCACCCACATGTCTGAAACCACCCCCGACA
>JBGTAU010000476.1:0-16786 GCA_041749675.1 Rhizobiaceae bacterium
TTAGCTTCGGAAGAAATGAAACGGCATATTCAGCGCCGCGGTAAATTTCAGTATGACCTTTTTGACGGCCGTAGCCCTTCACTTCGGTCACGGTTAGTCCTTGTATGCCAATAGCGGTAAGGGCTTCACGCACCTCGTCCAACTTAAATGGCTTAATAATTGCCATCACGATTTTCATAAGGCTTTGCCCCTCGTCTAGAATGCCACACATACGTAGGAACCGATGCCCTCTAGGCGCTCCATATCCACGCAGATGCAATCCGGTTGCCCCGACTGCGTCAGTGATTCCAATTCAAGGATCGTGCCAGACCGGCCGAATATCTATAAGTATCTGATATAATTGAATTTAACTGCGATATGTTTTGCGTGCCAAATAAGCTAACAGATCATTAATGCTTAAATAATAGGCTATACTAAGAAAATGCCTTATTCTTAGTCATCTCTTTTCCGAATACGGATCAACCCCTCTTGAGCCACAGATGCTACAAGTTCGCCAGCCTGTGTATAGAAAGCTCCACGGGTAAACCCACGCCCGCCAGAGGCATTTGGGCTGTCTTGCTGATACAAAAGCCAGTCTTGTAGTCTATTGGGTTTATGAAACCACATCGAATGATCCAAGCTTGCAGCCTGTACTGACCCGTCAAACACTGTCCGCCCATGTGGGAATAGTGAACCATCAAGCAAAGTCATATCCGAAATATAGGCCAGCACCGCGGCCTGCAATGCGCGATTATCGGGCACTTCACCAAGCACTCGCACCCAAACATTCTGTTCCGGCGGCAATGGCTCACGGCTAATATAGTGCGTTAAAGACGCAGGCTTCATCTCGATTGGTCGTTCCCGCTCAAAATATTTGCGAATATGATCAGGGGCCATATGTGCGTAACTTGCGCCAAATTCGGTATCGCTGATCAAGCCATCAGGCCCCGGCACATTCAGCTTCATCGGTATTTGATGCTCAAGCCCAAGCTCATCACTTTGGAACGAGGCAGATAGCGAAAAAATCGCTTCGCCATGCTGAATGGCCACGACGCTGCGGGTCGTGAATGTGCCGCCATCCCGCATCCGTGTCACTTCATATATAATGGGAATCGCCGGATCTCCTGGCCGCATAAAATAGCAATGCAGCGAATGCACATGCCGATCAGAGCCAACGGTCCGCTGTGCTGCCACCAACGCCTGCCCGATTACCTGCCCGCCAAATACCCGCTGCCAGCCAACTTGGGGGCTGCGACCACGAAACAGATTGTGTTCTAGCTGCTCAAGGTCGAGAATAGACAAAAGCGTTTCGAAGGCTTTAGGCATGGCACATATCCAATTGACGTTTGCGTCAATTTTTGAGCGCCCTGTCATGACAAGTCAAGGTGCGCGTTGTGTATTTACGATGAATTGAGGTTGATGAGATGCAACTAAACCAAGTGGACATTGTCATTGCCGGTGCAGCTTATGTCGGCATGTCTTGCGCCGTTGCGATCAAATCTGCAGCGCCGCACTTGAACATCCAAATCGTTGAAGCCGCTCCCGCTGGCGTTTGGGAAAAGGATACCCGCTCATCCGCCGTTGCTGCCGCAGGCATTCGCATGTTGCGCCAATTAGGCGTTTGGGACGATATTGAACCAGATGCGCAAGTCATGGGTGAAATGATTGTCACTGATAGCAGAACAAACGACCCAGTTCGGCCCGTATTCTTGACTTTTGAGGGTTCGCAAGACGCCGCTGAACCCTTCGCCTATATGGTTCCCAATGTTGCCATGAACCGCGCCCTGCGTGCCAAAGCCCGCGAACTTGGCATCACCGTCACGGACGGTCTTGCTGCCACCGCCATCACGCACCAGCCGGCATCCATTGACGTGACCATGGCCAACGGGAAAATCGTTTCCACACGCCTGTTGATCGCCGCCGATGGCGTGAAATCCAAATTGCGCGATATGGCAGGTATCAAAACCGTACACTTTGATTATGGCCAATCCGGTATTGTCGTCGAAGTCGCCCATGAGCGCCCACACGATGGCCGCGCCGAAGAACACTTCCTGCCAGCCGGACCGTTTGCGATCTTGCCACTGAAGGGCAATCGATCATCGCTGGTTTGGACTGAGCGCACCGCCGACGCCGACCGCCTCGTTGCCAGCGATGCACTGTTGTTTGAAGCCGAGCTGGAACGGCGCTTTGGCCATAAGCTTGGAGAAATAAAAGTTGAAGGCAAACCAAAGGCATTTCCTTTAGGCCTCACCTTAGCGCGCGAATTTGTGAAACCCCGCATCGCGCTTATTGGTGATGCCGCGCACGGCATTCACCCCATCTCTGGCCAAGGCCTCAACCTTGGTTTCCGCGATGTTGCAGCATTGGCCGAAACCATTGTTGACGCCACGCGTTTGGGAATCGACATTGGCCAGTTAGATGTCCTTGAGCGCTACCAAACATGGCGCCGCTTCGACACGGTGAGGACGGGCGTGACCACAGATGTGCTCAATCGGCTCTTCTCTAATGACATCACCCCACTACGCTTTTTGCGCGATGTTGGTCTTGGACTGGTCGACCGGATGCCGCGGTTGAAGGACTTCTTCATCGCCCAAGCTTCTGGCATTACTCCAAGCGCACCCAAGCTGCTGCGCGGTGAAGCAATCTAAAATATCCACGGTGTGGCAATGCGTTCCACTGTTATACGCCAGTATACGCCCGACTTAAGCCTTAACTTGCTGTTCACTTCTACTTGCCTGTGAGTTTATCCCATGCAGACAAAGCCTCAGCTGCATAAATTGCCGATGGGCCGCCGCCCATGTAAACTGCAACACCGAGCGCTTCCGCGACTTCTTCCCGGGTTGCTCCATATTTTGCAGCCGCTTTGGCGTGAAAGACAAGGCATCCGTCACAGCGCATAGCAACACCAATGGCCAATGCTATAAGTTCTTTCTGCTTTGAGTCGAGTGCCCCCGGTGCAATCGCTGCATTGGCCAATTCAGCAAAACCTTTAGCGACGCTTGGGTTGGCTTTACGCATTTCTGCCATACGCTTGTTGGTTTGGTCGGTGAATGATTTCCAGTCCGTAGCAGCCATTTTACTCTCCTGCGCCTTGTATACATGAGGGGCCGTAGCTCCATTTTCAACAATGATTGGCCTGAAAAGCGGAGTGGTTTCGCAATTCTCCAATAAACGCCAAAAAAACGGAATCAAATCGATTCAAACCCACAAAACCATGCTGCATTGCACCTAATACCTTCGTCGTAATCCTTAAATCTCGGTGCCATCTATTAAGCTTTTCTGGCATGAACAAATTAAGGTTTGCGCTGTCGAAACTCTAAAATGGGTTTTGGCAAAATGGGGCAGAGCTTGAAACAACAACAATTCGGGGAGGAATTCCGATATGGCAACTGTAGCTTCTACTGCCAGAACTGGTGGTATGACCCGCGAAGAAAAGAAGGTTATTTTCGCTTCTTCGCTCGGTACTGTTTTTGAATGGTACGATTTTTATCTTTACGGATCACTGGCAGCGTTCATCGGCGCCGCCTTCTTCTCACAATATCCAGAAGCGACCCGTAACATCTTCGCATTGCTCGCATTTGCTGCTGGCTTCTTGGTTCGCCCATTTGGCGCACTCGTGTTTGGTCGTCTTGGCGATCTCGTCGGGCGTAAGTACACATTCCTTGTCACCATCGTGATTATGGGCATGTCCACGTTCCTCGTTGGTCTTCTTCCAGGCGCTGCTACCATCGGCATCATGGCTCCAATTTTGTTGATTGCATTGCGCATGTTGCAAGGCTTGGCTTTGGGCGGTGAATATGGTGGAGCGGCAACTTATGTTGCAGAGCATTCGCCAGCTGGCAAACGTGGTTTCTATACCTCGTTCATTCAGACCACTGCGACACTTGGCTTGTTCTTGTCACTGATTGTTATCCTCGTGTTGCAAACCAACATGTCCAAAGAAGCTTTCGCTGACTACGGCTGGCGCATTCCCTTCCTGCTTTCTGCTTTCCTTTTGGCAATCTCCGTCTGGATTCGCTTGCAGATGAATGAATCGCCTGTTTTCCAGCAGATTAAAGACGAAGGCAAGCAGTCCAAGGCGCCATTGTCCGAAGCTTTCGGCAACTGGAAAAATGCGAAGATTGCTATCCTCGCTTTGCTCGGCGCAACTGCCGGTCAAGCTGTGGTTTGGTATACTGGTCAGTTCTATGCATTGTTCTTCTTGCAGAACGTGTTGAAAGTGGACGGTCCATCCGTGAACAAGATGGTCGCCATTTCGCTCTTGCTCGGTACAGGCTTCTTCATTGTGTTCGGTTGGTTGTCTGATAAAATTGGCCGTAAGCCAATCATCATGGCAGGCTTGGCACTGGCAATCTTGACCTACTTCCCGCTGTTCAAAGCCTTGACAGAAGCTGCTAACCCAGCGCTCTTCAATGCTCAGAATAACGTTCAGGCAACTGTTACCGCTGATCCTAAAGATTGTAACTTCCAGTTCAATCCAACAGGCACAGCTAAGTTCACCACTTCTTGCGATATCGCAACAGCGTTTCTGACCCGCAACTCGGTACCTTACAAGGTTGTCGATGGTGCAGCAGGCACGCCAGCATCCATCGAACTGGGTGGCATCAAAGTAGAAAGTTATGATGCAATTGCGGCTGGCGATAAAGCTGCAGGCATGAAGTCGGCTTTCGAAAAAGGCGTAAACCTTGCCATGCAGGCTGGCGGTTACCCGCTCATTCGTGACCCACAAAAGGTTGTTGGTTCCAAGTTGGCAGGCTTTGCAGAAAAGAATGCTGAACTGAAGCTCGACATTGCTGCCATCGAAGCTGGTGAAAAAGCATCCATGCCAATTGCTGACGCTGTAAAAGCTAAGCTTTTGACAGAAGATGAAGCCAAGGCGATCACAGATGCAGAAGTGCCTGTTTATACGCTCAAAGGCGCTGGCGCATTCAAAATGGTTGCTGATGCAGCAGCCATCAACTGGACCAAGATCATCGGCATCCTGACGATCCTCGTTATCTACGTTACGATGGTTTACGGACCGATTGCAGCTTGGCTGGTTGAAATGTTCCCAACTCGCATTCGCTACACCGGCATGTCCTTGCCTTACCATATCGGCAACGGTTGGTTCGGTGGTCTGCTCCCAGCGACTGTGTTCGCTATGAGCGCAGCCAAGGGCGATATCTACTACGGCCTCTGGTATCCAATCATCGTTGCTGCAATGACCTTGGTCATCGGCCTGCTGTTCGTTTCGGACAACAAGCGCAACGCTGCACTCAAAGAAATGGATTAATCCATAGCAAAAACTTACGCTGGTCCGGCCCTCCAGATCAGCGTAACCAGCCTGGCAACAGCAATGTTGCCGGGCTTTTTTTTCGCCATTATTCCAGTTAACTTATCGGTATGAAAAACCTTGTCTTAAGCATCGCAACACTCTTATTGTTCACGCAGCCATTGTCGTACGCACAAAATAGTCCTGACAATCCGTTGCAAATGGACAGCTTACAATTGTCAGCCACGTTTCGTGGCATGACGATGGTCGGCAAATATGCCGACGGAACCAAGTTCAGGGAAACCTATCACTTGGACGGCTCTATTACTTACATCGATGATGCTAGCTCTGACAAAGGACGTTGGTTCGTTCGTGGAAAACTATTCTGCACTTTTTACGACACGGCCAATGGCGCATGTTTTTCCGTGCAAAAGAGTGGCACCAATTGCTACGAATATTTTATCCAACAGGACGAAAGCGGTCGTCCAAGTGCAGACCAGGGCGCATGGAATTCGATCGGATGGGACGAGGATAAACCGGCGACTTGCGATCTGTCGCCTAAGACGGTTTAAACCCTGCCACCTTGTTACGGACAATGATCGTTCGACTTAAGACGACAGCGCTTTGAACTGTGCCAAAATTGCAGCGCCCATTTCAGTTGTGCCGACTTGGCGCATGCCGTCCGACATAATATCGCCGGTTCGCAGCCCAGACTCCAACACGTCAGAAATTGCTTTTTCAAGTCGATCAGCCTCGCCGACCATGTTGAAGGAATAACGCATGCACATCGCAAATGAAGCGATCATGGCAATCGGATTGGCAACACCCTTACCTGCGATATCCGGTGCAGAACCATGCACTGGCTCGTAAAGCGCCTTGCGCTTGCCAGTCTTAGCATCAGGTGCGCCGAGCGATGCGGATGGCAACATGCCAAGCGAACCGGTTAACATCGCGGCGACATCGGACAACATGTCGCCAAACAAATTGTCGGTGACAATCACATCAAATTGCTTAGGCCAACGCACCAACTGCATTCCGCCGGCATCGGCCAACATGTGATCAAGTTGCACGTCGGAATATTTAGCCTTGTGCGTTGCGGTGACGACTTCATTCCACAAAACGCCAGATTTCATGACATTGCGTTTTTCCATCGAGCACACTTTGTTGCCGCGTGTGCGTGCCATGTCAAAAGCTACAGATGCAATGCGTTCAATTTCGTATGTGTCATATACTTGCGTATCAACGGCGCGCTTCTGGCCATTGCCAAGATCAGTGATCGTTTTCGGTTCACCAAAATACACGCCGCCCGTCAGTTCGCGCACGATCAGAATATCAAGACCTTCAACGACCTCTGGCTTCAATGACGAAGCTGCGGCTAGAGCTGGATAGCAAATCGCAGGGCGTAAATTGGCAAACAATTCCATGTCTTTGCGAAGGCGCAGCAACCCAGCTTCTGGGCGCACATCATAAGGCACACTATCCCACTTCGGACCGCCAACGGCGCCAAACAACACAGCGTCCGCCGCCATGGCTTTAGCCATATCGCTATCGGAGATAGCTGCGCCATGCACATCAAAAGCCGTTCCACCAACCAGACCTTCATCCACAACAAACCCAGCATCATGCGCCTCGTTCATATACGAGATAATGTGCCGAACTTCGCCCATCGCCTCAGGGCCAATGCCGTCGCCGGGGAGGAGGAACAGATTGCGTATGGTCATGATATCGCCTTGTAGTGTGTTAGAATAAAATGTGTTGCCATGCTGTATGGAGTTTGTGTTGTGAATTCAATACTTCGTCCTTCAGCAATTGCGATTTGTGTGATGTTTTTCCCTGCCAACACTCGCAGCGCACAAAGCTTTTGGCTTGCCTCTGGCTTGCGTGCGTATTTCGGTGGAGAGGCGAATTCGACACTATGTTGATATGGACACCGGTCCGTATTCGCTCAATTCTCAATGCAGCACCGCGAGCAAGGTCTCACGCGGCCGCGATGATGAACCTGATGCGCCTATCCGCTCAGCTCAAGATCGCGCAAGTGCCGCGGGCAAAGAGGGTGTCAATGGCGTCAAACGCCCCGCACCACAGCGCATGAATAACCAAACATGTGCTCAAAAGGAGATCCGGTTGAAATCAATCGGCGTGTCATGGCTGCTTGCTGGCCTCATAAGTTGCCTGCAAAGCAGGTGGCCATGTCTTAAAGTCAGGCGGCCAAAACGTTTCGCCTCCTTCAGCATATCGAGTTGCCGTATAGATAGCCTTAGCCTGTAGATCAACGCCGAGGAACCCATTGGCACCGCCGCAAGCATGCGCCTGACAACCTAGGCCAACCACGTACTTACCATCAACGAGTTCCGGCGGACCGGAAACACCCAGTAACAGCACCAACTCCTCAAATTTCGGGCCAAGCAATGTTTGTGTCGCACTATAAATGTCGGCATTGGCCAGCATCGCATAGGGCGTATCTATCGTTTTAAAATCAAAATTAGCCCAAGTGCTGCCGGCTTTCGGCTCATATGACAGCACACCAACACTCACCAAACCAGTTGAAGGCGCCCAACTTTGCACCACCGCTTTCGCACCCGGCACCAAGTTAGGTACAAACAAAACTTCATTGGCATTGACAGCAGGGATTGGCGAACCGCATTCCTCGCCCACTGTCACGATTTCCGCATCAACTGCGCCATCTGGAACAGTGACGATTAAAGTGGCTGGACCACAGGCGTTGCCACCAGGACCGCCTGCGATCAACGCGACGTCAACACCCTCGACGTTAATTATGTTCTGCGTACTGACATAATAATTGCGATAAATTTCTTTGCCGGCATAAGTGACTGTAATCTCGTCATCTTCGCCGCGGGCAAACGAGATTTCACCACCACCGAGCATTAAAGGTAACGGAATATCTTCTTGCGCTATCGCGCTTGTTGCAAAAGCCGCAGTTAAAATCGCCAATGACAACCGCATGTTCCCACCCCAAAAATATTTTTTATGAGCGACAACACTGGTAAAGGACGCGCTCTAATTAACCCGGTTTCACAATTGCTGCCACAACCTTGCGCACCAGTGGTGCAACAAACAAGACCACCGGAAAAGCAAATGCCCACGCAGTAAGCCAAGACTTGAGCCATAATGTCACGAAGCCTGGCGTCATAACACCATGTCCCATCGCATTGGAAATGCCCGACACCATCAACGACATCAGCGCCGATAACAGCAGACCAAAGGCGACACCTTCGAAACGTTTGGGAATAAATGGCGTCATAAGCCTTATGCCCACGGCCGATTGACGGCAGCTGTCTTTTCATAAGTGTCGATTTTGGAGGCTCGCTCCATTGTCAATCCAATATCATCCAGGCCATTGAGCAAGCAGTGACGCTTAAAGGCATCCAGTTCAAACTTGATCACGCCGCCATCTGGTCCGCGAATTTCCAAGGCTTCCAGATCAACCGACACAGTCGCATTCGATCCACGCGAAGCGTCATCCATCAATTTGTCTAAATCTGTTTGGCTTACCATGATTGGCAAAATGCCATTCTTGAAGCAATTATTATAGAAAATATCAGCAAACGAGGTTGAGATCACGCAACGAATGCCAAAATCGAGCAAAGCCCAAGGTGCGTGTTCACGGCTGGAACCGCAGCCAAAATTATCGCCCGCTACCAATATTTCCGCTTTGCTATAGGCCGGCTTATTGAGCACAAACTCAGCATTCTCACTGCCATCATCATTGTAGCGCATTTCAGCAAATAGGCCGACGCCGAGGCCCGTACGTTTGATCGTTTTCAGATAATCCTTCGGGATGATCATATCCGTATCAATGTTGATAATTGGCAGCGGTGCTGCAACGCCAGTAAGCTTGGTGAATTTTTGCATCTGTCTACTTTTCCTGTGACGAGGATTTGGACGTGGCTTTATCGGATTTTCCGCCAAATGCAAAGCATCATCAAATCACATTCATTTCCAAAAATGGCTTGTTGGCCGCAATTCGTTCGAAAGTGTAAGGCGAGCAATCGATACTGGAATAACGACCGTCTATCATTAGCTCTGCTAACGCACGTCCAGCGGCTGGAGCTTGTTGTACGCCGTGGCCTGAAAAGCCGGTGATGAAGTAAAGATTAGAAATTTCAGGATGACCACCAATCACCGCGTTTTGGTCAAGCGTGTTGTATTCATAATGACCGACCCATGCCCCCTCTTGCCGAATGGCTTCAAAAGCGGGAACACGTGTGGCGAGCGCTGGCCAAATTACATCTTCGAAGAAATGCCAATCGGGATCAAAATCATCTTCGCGCGCCCGCGTATCTTGCGCCTCTTCTGGCGAGTAAGCACAAATAAAGCGATCACCTTCAGGGCGGACCCATACACCGGATGGGTCGGCAAGCAATGGCATATGGCCCAGTTGTGTTTCACACTTGAAGATAAATACAGTCCGTTTGCGCGGTTCTACCGGCAGCTCAATGCCCGCCATTGCAGCAACAACACCTGACTGCGGACCGGCAGCGATTACCAATTGACCAAACCCAATTTTAGACCCATCACTTAAGGTGACTGACGTGACACTGCCGCCATCGCGCGAAATGCTGCACGCTGCTTGATTGATAAGTGTGACACCTTTATTGCGGCTATCTTTGCGTAAGAATGAAGCAAGGCCTTGTGCATCAAACCAACCCTCATTGGCTAGTCCCGATGTACCGGCGGCAACGCCATCGGTGTTGAGCCAAGAAAATTTGGACTGAAGCGCACCCGTCAGCAACAGCTCTACCGCTGCTCCTTCGCTGCGTTGCGTTTCAAAATTGGCCTGTAAAATCGGCAGTCCTGCATCAGTTGCCAATACCAGATAGCCATTTTCATGAAAGCCAATATCCGCTTGCCCGCTTGCCTTCAACTCGCGAATGAATTTCAACGTAGCCATTGAAAGGCGAATGTTAGAAGCTTGGCTGAACTGCTGGCGAATGCCCGCTGCTGACAACGCAGTCGCAGCGCGCGTGAAAGCAGGATCGCGTTCAATCACCGCAATGGTCCCAGCAAAACCTAGCTCTTTCAAATGCCAAGCCGTCGCGCTTCCAGACATCGCGCCACCAATAATCACAATGTCAAAATGCTGCATTCTTTTTAGTCCAATTTCTTGATAGCCTTTTGGCACATTATGCCAAATCAAACTTGTGATTTTTAGTCATGGGTTTCATTCCGATTTTCGCAGAATTACGCCTTTAAATCAGCAAATCGTATACCCACCATCGACCAAAAGATTCGCACCATCAACCATCGCCGCTGCATCACTCGACAAATATAAAGCAGCCATAGCAATTTCTTCAGGCTCGGCAAATCGCCGTGTCGGAATTTGCGCCCGTGCCTTGTCACCCTTTTCACCGGCCCAACCGACTTTGGCCATATCTGTGTTCACCACAGTTGGTGAAATACAATTTGACGTGACGCCGCGCGGGCCCCATTCCAGCGCCAAACAATTCGACATGCCCAGTAAGCCCGCCTTGCTGGCACAATACGCCACATGTTCGGCAATACCAATCACGCTGGCCTGCGAAGAAATTGTCACAATACGACCCCAGCCTTTCGCCAACATTGATGCCCCGCACTCCCGCGAAAACAAAAACGCAGCGCGCAGATTGACCGTCATTGTCGTGTCCCATACCTCACTGGTCAGATTTTCCGCAGGCGCAAGCAGGCCGACACCAGCACTGTTGATCAAAATATCAATACCACCGAAATGTTCGACACATTCTCGCGCAAAATTTTGGATTGTCGCTTCACTGCCAACATCGAAGTCCAAGCACGATGTTGATCGCCCAGCTCTTTTGCCAAATCTAAATGCGCTGTGCCGCGATCTGTGAGTGCCACACGTGCGCCGCGCTCCGCAAATAGCCGAACCAACGCCTGCCCTATCCCGCCGGCAGCTCCGGTGACTACAACGGTCTTTCCAGTGAAATCAAAGGCTTTGGAGAAACTGAAATCCGTCATTTGAAAAATCCTAAATCGCAATTGTGATGATATAAACCAGCCTAGCCCTTGCCACATGCCGCCGCAAGGTTGATGGCGTTCATTGCCCCTTGCAATAAGAGCCGCGGTCCGGTTATGCGTGCGATCAAATATTTTATCGAACGAGAGCCAAATCCATGTATGTTTACCGCCTTATCACGGGACCAGATGACAATGCATTTTGCCACCGCGTGACTGCAGCGCTCAACAAAGGCTGGATGCTCCACGGCTCGCCCGCGCTCACGTTCGACACCGTCCAAAGCCGCACGATCTGCGGCCAGGCAGTCTACAAACAGGTGGATGGCAAAGAGTATGATCCAGATATGAAGCTCGGCGACCAGTAATTAATTCACCAACAGCCCAAGCTTCTGCCGCAACCGTTTCAAGCGCTCAGGAAAAGCTTGGTGGCGCTTCTCCGCAGGAACTGCGTCGATCACCATATCAATCAGCTCTAGCTTCTCGTCTTCATTGAGTTTTTCGCTCAAATATTTACCGGCGATATCAATCACGCTGGTCACCGTCGCCACCTGCTCGGATGCCCATTTGGCATAGACCATAGCTTCATCCAGCTTTTTGCCAGTTTCAATGCGCTCAAGTTGCGTGCGCACGCTTTGCTCCAAGTCAGGTGACAACACGCTGTCCTCTGAAGCAATCGCCGCCATAATCGTGGCAGCAGCAGTCAGCGGATCATTGATCGCCGCGACTGGCGCGACGGCGGTTTTCTTGCGTATTTTTTCGCGGCGAATTTTACTTTGCACACGCCCAATCGCATCTGCCGCCTCGCCAACAGCCTCACTCATATATTTCATGCGATACCACCAAACGGCGGCAAACATGATGAGACCAAACAATCCCAGTAAAATATGCATGTGCCAAGCCCTCTCATTCCTGCAACCGTAGTTAGCAGAGATTTTTTCTGAGTGCATCGAGAATATTGCCTGCGCTAAAGCCGCCGCTCCACCAGCATCTTTTTCACTTCTGCAATCGCCTTAGCTGGGTTCAAACCCTTCGGACAGGCCTGCGCACAGTTCATAATCGTGTGACAGCGGTAAAGGCGGAATGGGTCTTCGAGATTGTCGAGCCGATCGCCTGTCGCTTCGTCGCGCGAATCGATGATCCAGCGATAAGCTTGCAACAATACAGCTGGCCCAAGATAGCGGTCGCCATTCCACCAATAGGATGGGCAGGATGTCGAGCAACAAGCGCAGAGGATACACTCGTAAAGCCCGTCAATTTTGGCGCGGTCTTCGACCGATTGCTTCCATTCCGCTTGCGGCTGCGGCGAAACGGTTTTGAGCCACGGCTCGATGGAAGCATGCTGCGCATAAAAATGCGTGAGGTCCGGCACGAGGTCTTTGACCACTGACATATGCGGCAGCGGATAAACTTTCACCGCACCGTTCACTTCGTCCATGCCCTTGGTACAGGCCAGCGTGTTGGTGCCGTCAATATTCATGGCGCAGGACCCGCAAATCCCCTCGCGGCACGAACGGCGCAGCGTCAGCGTTGGGTCAACATTGTCCTTGATCCACAACAGCGCATCCAGCACCATCGGCCCACAATCATCCATATCGACATGATAAGTATCGACCGAAGGATTATTGCCGTCATCCGGCGACCAACGATAAATCTTAAATTCGCGCGTGTTGGCGGCGGCAGCGGGCTTGGGCCAGGATTTACCAGCTTGAATTTGCGAGTTCTTGGGGAGGGTAAGTTCAACCATGATTTATCTCCTCAATACACTCTTGCCTTAGGCGCAATCTTTGCCGGATCAATCCCGCCTTCGCTCAGTGGTAACATTGTTTCCGTGTGCACAGGACGATAGGTCAACGTCACTTTGCCAGTCTCAGTATCGAGCGTTGACAGCGTGTGCTTGCGCCATTCTTTGTCGTCACGGGCAGAGAAATCTTCACGCGCATGCGCGCCGCGGCTTTCTTTGCGCGCTTCCGCGGAGACAACGGTTGTCATCGCATTGGCCATCAGGTTTCCAAGTTCCAACGTTTCGACGAGATCCGAGTTCCAGATCAGCGAGCGGTCATGAACCTTCAAATCAGCCATGCCGTCCCAAACCTTGCCCATGCGCTTAACGCCCGATTGCAGCGTTTCGGAAGTACGGAACACGGCAGCATCTTCTTGCATGGTCTTCTGCATCGCAAGACGCAGTTCCGATGTTTTGGTTGAACCGTTGGCTTGACGCAAGCGATCAAAGCGGCCCATGATTTTTTCGAGGCTCGCCGGATTTGCTTTCGGGACGGCAGCTTTCGCATCCACCACTTGGCCAGCTTTGATTGCTGCCGCACGGCCAAACACCACAAGGTCAATCAGTGAGTTGGACCCAAGGCGATTGGCACCATGCACGGAAGCACAGCCTGCTTCACCGACTGCCATAAGGCCCGGCAAAATCGCATCAGGGTTGCTCTTGGTTGGCCGCAGCACTTCGCCCCAATAGTTGGTCGGCACGCCGCCCATATTGTAATGCACGGTCGGCAAAACAGGGATAGGCTCACGCGTTAAATCAACGCCAGCGAAAATCTTGGCCGACTCTGAAATTCCGGGAAGGCGCTCATGCAAAACCTTCGGGTCGAGATGATCAAGGTGCAAATAAATATGGTCTTTGTTTTTGCCAACGCCGCGCCCTTCGCGAATTTCCATCGTCATACAACGTGAAACCACATCGCGGGAGGCCAAATCCTTGGCCGTCGGCGCGTAGCGCTCCATAAAGCGCTCGCCCTCGGAGTTGACAAGATAGCCGCCCTCGCCGCGTGCGCCTTCAGTGATGAGACAGCCCGCACCATAAATTCCAGTTGGATGGAACTGCACGAATTCCATGTCTTGTAACGCGATGCCGGCGCGCGCAGCCATACCGCCGCCATCGCCTGTGCATGTATGCGCCGAAGTCGCAGAGAAATAGGCGCGGCCATAGCCGCCCGTTGCCAGCACCACCATCTTGGCCGAGAAGCGATGGATCGTGCCATCATCCAAATTCCAAGCCACAACACCAGTGCACGTGCCTTCTTCGTCCATGATCAGATCAAGCGCGAAATACTCGATAAAAAATTGCGCGTTGTGCTTGAGGCTCTGGCCATAAAGTGTGTGCAAAATAGCGTGACCGGTACGGTCCGCCGCCGCACACGTACGCTGCACGGGCGGGCCATCACCAAAGTTCTGCATATGACCGCCGAATGGGCGTTGGTAAATCTTGCCCTCTTCGGTACGAGAAAACGGAACACCATAATGTTCAAGTTCGTAAACAGCAGCCGGCGCTTCCCGTGCCAGATACTCCATCGCATCCGTATCGCCCAGCCAGTCTGAACCTTTGACAGTATCAAACATATGCCATTGCCAGCTGTCCGGCCCCATGTTGGAGAGCGAGGCGGCGATGCCACCTTGCGCGGCGACAGTGTGCGAGCGCGTTGGGAACACTTTGGTGATGCAGGCGGTTTTCAGCCCTTGCTCAGCCATGCCAAGCGTGGCGCGAAGACCTGAGCCTCCAGCACCGACAACAACAACATCAAATTGATGATCTACATATTTGTAAGCGGCCATGCTGGCTTATGCTCCGAAACTGATTTTGAGAATTGCGAAAATGGCCATGAGGCCAAGTGCGAAAGTAAAAGCGCTATTGAGCCCAAGACACACAATCTTAGCGCCTTCGCCATGCACGTAGTCTTCGATGACGACTTGCATCCCAAGACGCATATGCACCAGCGCTGAGACCAGCACGGCGATCAACACCAACGCGATGAGCGGATTGGAAACAGCAGCAATCATTTCAGCATGGCTGGCGCCATTCATCGACACCACAAAGCCGATGAAGAACAACAGCAGCGGAATGTTGGCCAGTGCCGTCATGCGCTGACGCCAAAAATGGGTCGTGCCTTCTTTGGCTGAGCCAAGGCCGCGAACTTTTTTGGCCGATGTGCGGAAATCAGTCATGATTTTCTCCTCACCGTACGCTGTAGCCGACAACCCAAATCAGGATCGTCAAAGCAACGGATACGAAGATTGAAAGGATGGACAGCTTGGTCGACAAATTTTTGTCAAACATCCGGCCCGTATCCCAAATGAGATGGCGAATGCCGCCGAGCATGTGCTGCATCAGCGCCCATGTGAAGCCAAACAAGATCAAGCGGCCAAACCATGATCCCAAAAATGTCTGCACGAAATCAAAATAGCTCTCGCTCGTTGCCGCCGCAAATAGCCACCACGCGACAATCACCGTACCGAAATAGAGTGCAATTCCAGTGATGCGGTGAACGACGGACGTCACCATAGTCGGAATAGGCTTGTAAATTGAAAGATGCGGCGAAAGCGGCCGATTGCCTTTGGTCGTGGAACTCATATTGCCCTCATGGGTCACGACAACGAAGTCGCGTTCGGAAAAGCGGATGGCGCGTTCTAGCCTCTTTTTGCATTGCAGCAAAGTGGCAAGCGAGCGATACTAATCGATAAAATAGTCTAATATTTTCAAATTCAATATCAGACTATAGGTATCAGCTAAGAGTCCAACCGAAAATTCGCTTTAACGAGTCAAATAGATTGATTTTTGAGAACCGAAGCGCCGCGTACATCAGTACGTGAGCACCAAAAGCGCAGAAAATTGCTTCAATTGGCCGTTAAAGTAGAATTATCGTTTGGGCTCTAAGCAATTAGCGTTTGCAATCCAAGGGCGGCTTACCTGTTTCCATAAACAAGGCCGAACGCCCATCAAAAACCACAGCGACAATCCCAGCCCCAAACCGAGACCTTGAACCGGGTTCAACAGCTGGCAACTCGAGCGTTTCCCCGCTCGGTTTCACAATTGTGACGCTCGAACCATTATTTTTAACAATCATCGGGTCACTTGCACCACACCGATATTGCGATAACGCTGGTAGCGTCACAGTTTCTGGATCTACAGCTGGTGTTGATTGGCAAGCAAAGAGAGCAAGCGGCAACAACAAGACGGGGAATCGCACTAGTTTCATCATCAACGCATAAAATTGCGCGCGCACTTTTGCAACTGATTGCGTGATTTATTTACATGGGCGCTACTGGATGCGGCGAGCCATCATAGGCACCCCACACGGATTGATCGAAGTTGATCACCGACCCGGTCATCAAGCCAGATTCTTCAGAGGCCAGATAGGCACATGCCCGAGCCACTTCTTGCGGATCGACCAACCGCCCAAACGGCTGCGCCTCTGCTGCTTTTTTCAGCCAATCTGCGTCCGCACCGTGGTACTCCCTTTGAATGCGATCTTCGCCTTCCGATGCCATCCAACCAATATTCAATTGGTTTACCCGGATACGGTTGCGAAGCAGACCATAGGCCGTGTTGCGCGTCAAGGTTTCTAACGCTCCCTTAGAAGTGCAATAAGCCGAGATAAACGGCTGACCGCCCATCGCTGACATCGAGCCAATATTAACGATGGACCCTTGCGAATTCTCGCGTTTCATCACCATGATCGCTTCTTGCATTAAAAAGAACGGTGCGCGCACATTAACAGCAAATATCCGGTCAAACAGTTCTGGCGACGTATCCAGTATAGTGCCGCGGTCCGTAAAAGCAGCTGCATGGAG
>JBGTAU010000477.1:0-2771 GCA_041749675.1 Rhizobiaceae bacterium
CATAGTAACCTATACCGGCTCGGGCAACACAGGCCTACGCGCCGCACGCGAACGGCCGCAAACGCCGCTCATCGCATTGTCGCCGAATGTGCGCACAGCACGCCGCCTATCACTCGTTTGGGGCTTGCACTGTGTGGTCACGCCGGATGCAACGGACGTTGGCGACATGGTGGACGGCGCGTGCCGCGTTGCTTTCACTGAAGGTTTTTCAAAACCGGGTGAACGCTTGATCATCACCGCAGGCATTCCCTTTGGAACACCCGGTTCCACCAACATGTTGCGCATTGCCTATGTCGCATCGGATGGAATGCGCGGGGCTTAACGTGAACACGACCAGCGCCAACTAAGATAATTATTTTGGCGCTGGGCCAACCCGTAAGGCCTTCAACTCTTCTTCAAGCACTCTCGCGCTGGCCTGTAAATCGCGCGGCTTTCCGCTCAGTTTTTCTATAGCCTCAACAACGAGTCCACGCGCCACATAGTCTGGCTTATGGCCCATGCCATCCACCCAGACTAACTCAGATCCTTGAATATCGCGGGCAAGACCCTTGGAGTGAACTTCCTCCAAAACCACCGTGTCCTCATCACCAGAAATAATAATAGTCGGCGTTTTGATCGTCGCGTAACGCGGCGCAACACTGGCGTTATACGCACAAAGGCTTTTGACTTGGATTGCGTTGGCACGAAACGAAGATGGCCTTAAAACCAACCCAATCGAGGCATCCGATACATAGGTCGCTGTTGCAGTGTTCGGTGCAAATACACCGGCCGAACCACCCTCTAAACGTAAATTGCCCGCTGGTAACGCAATGCTTTCAGCAAAGATCCTTCCAATAATAGGAAGGCTTGTCAGCGTATAATAACCAGCGACACCGCAGCCGGGCCAAGGATGAGACGCTGCCGACAAAAACAAAACCCCTTGCGCCTTATCAGAATGTGCGAGCACAAAGCTAGCCGCCACGGACCCTCCAAACGAATGCCCGACTATGATCGCGGACTTCATGCCAAGTTGATCCATCAAGGCTGCAATGGTATCAGCTTGGCGGTCAATGCGATTGTCGTCCGTGCTGCCAAGCTTGGACCAGCCATGCCCCGGTCGGTCCACAAACAGCAATTCTGCCCGCCCTTTGAGCAATGGCAACAATGGCACCATCGGGTCTTTAAGATTACCACTTGCACCGTGAATGAACACGATCGGCGGCAGATCAGCGCCTACACCCGCTGGCACATGCACGTAATGCATTGTGTTGCCATTGACCTGCGCAAACAAACCAACCGGCGGATTATTGCGCTCAATGCGCCAGACGCCCAGCCGCGTTATACCGGCGAGAGCAAGCAACAATGACAGTAAAAAAGCAATAATGGCTGCAAGAATATTCAGATTCTGCTCCCAGCCATTTGGTCTTCCAGTTCTCCGACCGTTTTTTGAACATCGCGCATCAAAGGATAAATCTCCAATGCCTTTTGGTAGGCCAAGAGCGCCTGTTCTTTTTTGTCTAATGTCAAAAATATCATGCCCATACCGGCCAGTGCACCAAAATGCCTTGGCTCTAATTGTAGCGTTTTTTCAATATCTAGCATCGATTTGGAATAGTTGTTCATGGTGAAATGCAACGTCGCGCGCCTATTCCAACCCTCGGCAAAGTCAGGCTTGAGCGTGACCACCTGATCCAGAAAATCCATCGCCGCGCCATTATCTTTCCGGTTCATGGCCTGCAATGCCCATTGCATCAATAGGTCCACCGTAGCACTACCGGATGCGGTCCACTCTTCACGGATAGAATTGGCCAAATCATTGGCAATGGCCTCTGATTTGCTGCGCTTGAGGGTGACGAAAAGCTCATCTAATTTCTTTCCATTGTCATGCCTGCTGACAATGGTTTCACCGTGCGCCGAACCGCCGAAAGAAGCGGTGACTGCCAAAACTAAAGAAACGATGAAAAAACGAAAACGGCGCATGAGACGAACATGGGTCGTCTTGCGCCGAAGGTCAATTGCAATTTGCTGTGATCGACTGCGAATATTTCGCAGTCCGTATCATTAACC
Source organism: Rhizobiaceae bacterium (assembly GCA_041749675.1). Classification (GTDB taxonomy): domain Bacteria; phylum Pseudomonadota; class Alphaproteobacteria; order Rhizobiales; family Rhizobiaceae; genus JANMEX01. The sequence continues at coordinate 2,047 of JBGTAU010000477.1, forward strand.
CTGACGGGCTTTGAAGCGCGGTGCAGTCTTATTGATGATGTAAACGCGGCCTTTGCGGCGAACCAATTGGTTGTCACGGTGACGGGCGCGCAATGCTTTGAGCGAATTCTTGATCTTCATAATACAAACCGTTCTGTTTCCGCCTAGCAAGGCACAAAAAATGCGCCCTTAAAGCGCACCTGTAAAGTGGGTGGTCAATAAACGAGGTTGATGCACACTGTCAACCTCACCGATAGAACTGAATCGCAAAATTTATCAGTTTAGTCGAGACAATCGTGTGAAATGCCCCATTTTGCGGCCCTGCCGCACTTCGGTCTTACCGTAATGGTGCACCACAACATCGGTTTCGCCGCACAATTGTGCAATACGGTTGATATCCGCGCCGATCAAGTTTTCCATTTGGCAGTTTGAATGACGCTTGGGATCACCCAGCGGCAGGCCAGCGACTGCCCGAATATGTTGCTCAAACTGCGAAACCGCACAGGCCGCTTCCGTCCAATGGCCCGAATTGTGAACGCGCGGCGCGATTTCATTGGCAATGAGTGTGTCGTCGGACAAAACAAAAAACTCGACCCCGATCACACCTATATAGTTTAGCGCTTCAAGCACAGCGGCAGCTGCATCTTGTGCAGATTGAAGTGTCTTGGCATTGAGCCGTGCTGGCACAGTCGAAGTATGCAATATGCCCTCGCGGTGCACATTTTCTGCCAGATCATAGATCGCAA
>JBGTAU010000478.1:0-3115 GCA_041749675.1 Rhizobiaceae bacterium
CAAGGAGGGTAGCAATGGAACGCATGGGGCACGTCATTCATCTACGCGGCGAGATCATCGACGAATACAAGAGAATCCACGCCGCCGTCTGGCCTGCGGTGCTGAAAGCCATTTCAGATTCCAACATCCGCAATTACACAATATTCCTCAAAGAGCCGGAAAACCTGATGTTCGCATACTGGGAATATCACGGCACGGACTTTGCGTCCGAAATGGCCAAGATGAAACTGATTCCGGAAATGCTGGAGTGGTGGAAAATCACCGACCCGATGCAGATTCCCTTCGAGACTCGCAAACCCGGCGAATGGTGGGCGGGCATGGAGAATGTGTTTCATACGGACTAATTTGCAGTCGATACACTGAGGATGAACGAAGTCTCGTGTTCAAGCGCATTTTGTGACGCCATGCACGAAACATCATCCGGCAACTCATGAGCTTCGCCCGCGCTCGTGAATAAATCGACGCAAAATCCTTCCCCGCATCAAGGTTGTTTCATCGGAGGCAAGAATGACGCTTGCCGATTTTGAACTGAAGGCCACTCTGAACTATTGCAGCACGTCGGGGCAAATCAAAAGTGTCGGACTATCCAGTGAAATGATTTTGGCCAGGCTGCTAGACATGATGACACCACAGCGGAGCGGCGAAGTGAATGTAAATTATCCGAAGCTGCCACCAGCCGCCACAAATTCGTTGAAACTCAGTCTCTCTCGTTCATGTAAAGGTCCCAAGTTGTCTGCTTTTGGCGATAGCCGCGCGCATGTGGTACGATCGAGACAAGGGCGCATTGTGGTCCAGCAGTTATGGGGCCGGTGGCTGACTGGCCGCTACAACTCGCCGCTTTCAGGGTGTTTTGTTGCCCGCACGAAAATCGTCTTAGATGTGGAGTAGTTGCTATCTGAAACGAGGGTGATGTGGACGAAAAAGAGGCGCGCCGGGATTGTGAGTGATGCGGCGATAGGCTTTTCTCTCAAAATTACCCGTTATCTTTTACCCGTAACGATGCTTTCCTCAAAATTGATAAGAAACGGTGTATCTGCAGCTTTGGCTTTGCGCAGCGCTGTTGCAAATTCTGATAGCGTTCTTGGATTGGCTGTTTTCAAACCGTAAGCGCGGGCAATGCCAACAAAATCAGGGGCTTGCGGGGTGACGCCAACGGGTTTGATGTTGGCATTGATCATGGCGGATTCGATCTCTTGGTAGCCATTGTTATTCCAAACAATATAAATGACCGGCGTTCCCAAGTCTTGCGCGGCGCCAATTTCCGCCAGTGAAAACTGAAAGCCGCCATCGCCGCAAAGGCAAATGGTGGTTCCGCCGACATTAGCAAGCGCTGCGCCTAAAACTGCGGCCGGGGCGTAGCCAAGCGCACCATAGCCTGATGATGAATTAAACCATCCACCGGCGCGGTCATGGTCATAGTAAAGATTAGCCGCATATACGGGTTGTGTGGAATCACCAACGATGACGCTATCTGGCAGCGTATCGCGGATGATTTTTACGAGGTCTAAAAAGCTGCGATAACGCGCGCCGATTTCCGCTTTGGCAGCCGTCCGGCACGCGTCAGCATCGCGGCTGCCACGCAGCTGCGGCGCGGCTGCGAGCAGGCTCGAGAGTGCGCGCACGCTGGCTGCGGCTTCACCTACAATCGTGAGAGCAACTGCGCGGCGTTTGAGTTGCGCGGGATCAATATCGATGCGAATAACTTTGCCAAGTTCCATGAACTTGCCTTCCGCATTCATATCAAAATCGGTTTGGCCAAACTCCGTGCCAATCGCCAAAACACAATCTGATTGATTAAGCAGATTGCGAACACTGTGCAGACTGGGGCTGGCTGGAACACTGAGCGGGTGTTTGTAAAACAGTCCGCGAGCATTGATTGTTTGCACAATGGGAGCATCTAGTTTTTCAGCGATCTCTAATATTTCAGCGCGTGCCGAGCGTGCGCCGCCACCGACCAAAATGACCGGATGACGAGCAGCATTTAATAGTTTTGCGGCTTTGGAAAGTTTGCCGAGATGACCACCGACTGGCGCAGCAACAGGAACTTTTGCCAACGTTTTTGCCGCCGGCAATTTCATCACATCCATTGGAATTTCAATGTGAATGGGTCCGGGTCTTTTGGTGGCGAAATCATCGAAGGCTTTATTCAGTGTCGGCTCTAACTCCGCGGGTTCATAAATAGTTTTTGACCACAGACTGACCTTTGCCGCCAAACTCTGTTGGTTTGGCAGTTCGTGCAAATGGCCAAGGCCTTTGCCTAGAGTTTTTGTCGCATTCACACCGGAGATGACCAGCATCGGAATGGAATCCAATCGCGCTTGCGCCATGGCTGTTAGGGTGTTGGTGAGGCCCGGTCCCGTGATGACAAAAGCAACGCCTGGCTTGCCGGACACCCGCGCATAGCCATCGGCCATAAAACCCGCACCTTGCTCGTGTCGCGGTGTAATGTGTTTGATGGAAGAGTTTGCTAGGCCACGATAAAGTTCGATGGTGTGAACGCCGGGAATGCCAAAGACCGTATCGACATCGTGGCGTTCTAAGAGTTCAATCAGATGTTCGCCGACTGTCTTGACTATCGTGGCCATGGTTTACTCTCCCGTTTGTTTTAATTGGCTAAACGTCCTGTAAAATTGCTAATCCGCTTACATGCCTCACGAATGGCTTCGTCTGGAACAGTAAGACTGATGCGAATAAACCCATTGGTCTGCACGCCAAACGCTTCTCCCGGCATGACGGCAACTTGCTCTTCGTCAAGCAGTTTCAACGCAAACTCATCGCCTGACAAGCCTGTTCGTTTCACATCAACCAACACGAACATGCCGGCCTGTGGCCGGTGGCAGACCAGTGCCTCTTCTTGCCCCAGTTGTTCAAGGATAATTTCCATACGACGCTGAAATGCTGCACGCATGGCGTTAGCAGCATGAGGTTCATTGGCGACTGCATGCGCGGTCATATCTGCGATAAATGGCTGGCCGCCAAACAGCATAGATTCTGAAATCGGTAGCAAAAGCCTGCAAAACTCCTCCGGTCCAACACACCATCCGCTGCGAAAGCCCGGCGCAGCGTGTGACTTGGAAATTGAGGACACTGCAACTGTCCGGTTCGCGAACCGTTC
>JBGTAU010000479.1:0-2993 GCA_041749675.1 Rhizobiaceae bacterium
GTGGATGGAATGGGGTGAGGAAAATTCGGGAACAGTTTACTTTATGCAAATTGGTTTGCTATGCAATTGATAATGTTGAAGAAAAGTGAACTATCCCCGAATTTCCTCGTTCCTTCCGCGCGTGGATAGAACGTGCTGTGAGTCAATTGGGAGATAAGCCGTCTTCTCCCCGCGTCTCCTGCGGGGAGAAGATGCCGACAGGCAGATGAGGGGAACAAGTCATTGCCTATTGAGAGTAATTTTCAAAGGTTGCTTAAATTTGCAATCTTGGCAGCCAAATCCCCCTCATCTGCCTATCGGCATCTTCTCCCCATGAAAGACATGGGGAGAAGACGACTCATCGGCAAAGTTCGGTAGTCGTCTGTCTTCGCACCGCTCCGGAATGACAGCCGAGTGGTTGTGCCAATCTCGATGCTTTGCCGCGGTCCAACATACTCAAGCCGGTGGCTAAGAAGGACAATGCTGCGGGAGCAGGCGGTTTTGCGACTGTGTTGCGTGTAGGATTTGGTTGCATTCTTGATGTGCGAAGCCTTCTTGCCCCAAAATCTCGGAGCTTTTTCACATTCAGTTACAATTTATCTATTGACGTTTACGTAAAGATCAATATCTTATGTGCTACATCTAAAAAGTCATAAATCGTGTGCCACAGTTTCCATTTTTTGTGGCACTCATATAGGCTTGATGGGACCAGAAACGGGCGAACAATCGCCGTGATTTGGTCCCGCACACTTGGTCAAGAGGAAATCGTCATGCCCAGCTATAAGGCTCCACTCGAAGATACCAAATTTATTCTCAATGATGTGCTGGGCTATCAGCGCTATTCTAATTTGGCCGGGTTTAGTGACACCACGCCTGATGTTTTGGATGCTATATTGGGCGAGGCGGCAAAGCTGGCGGAAAATGTACTGCAGCCGACCAATTTTGAAGGCGACCGCATCGGCTGCGTGCGCAACGCCGACGGATCGGTGACCACGCCAAACAGTTTTAAGAATGCCTACAAGCAATATCGCGATGGTGGCTGGCTGGGCCTTGCGGTCGATCCGGAATATGGCGGGCAAGGCCTGCCTTACACAGTACACTCAGCGGTCGGCGAATATTTCTCCTCCGCCAACATGGCCTTCACCATGTATCCGGGCCTTACCCAAGGCGCGATTGCTGCAATTTATGTCCATGGCACAGATGAGCAGAAGGCGACTTATCTGCCGAATATGACCGACGGCATTTGGACCGGCACGATGAACCTGACCGAGCCACATTGCGGCACGGATTTAGGTCTGCTGCGCACCAAGGCGATGCCGCAAGGCGATGGCACTTACAAAATCTCTGGCCAAAAGATTTTCATTTCCGCCGGCGAGCATGACCTGTCTGAAAACATCATCCATCTGGTGCTCGCGCGCAGCGAAGGCGCGCCGGAAGGCGTTAAAGGCATTTCACTCTTCATCGTGCCAAAGTTCATTCTGGATGCCAGCGGCAAACTCGGTGCGAAAAATGGCGTGTCATGTGGCTCGATCGAAGAGAAGATGGGCATCCATGGCAACGCCACGTGCGTTATGAACTATGACGAGGCGATCGGCACGCTGATCGGCGAAGAACACAAAGGCCTGCGCGCTATGTTCACGATGATGAACGAAGCGCGTCTTGGTGTTGGTCTGCAGGGTCTGGCAATGTCAGAGGTTGCTTACCAAAACGCCGCGATCTATGCCCGTGAGCGTATTCAAGGCCGCGCATTGACCGGCCCGAAAGCGCTCGACAAGAAGGCCGATCCGATTGTTGTGCATCCAGACGTGCGCCGCACGCTGATGACCATTCGCGCCTACAATGAAGCCAGCCGCGCATTCGTGCTGTGGACTGCTTTGAAGTCAGACATTGCGCACCGCTCGGAAGATGCCAAAGAGCGCGAAATTGCCGACGATGTGCTCGGACTTTTGACGCCGGTGCTGAAAGGCGTTTTGACCGACAAGGGCTTTGACCACGCGGTGATGGCGCAGCAAATGTTCGGTGGTCACGGCTACATCGAAGAATGGGGCATGAGCCAATTCGTGCGCGATGCGCGTATCGCGATGATTTACGAAGGTGCCAATGGCGTGCAGGCGCTGGATCTCGTGGGCCGCAAACTTGGCCTCAATGGCGGCCGTGCGATTATGGCCTATTTTAAAGAGGTCGGTGATTTCTGCGAGGCCAACCGCGCTGATGAAGCCATGGCTCCTTACACCAAATCACTGAAGAAGGGTCTGAATGATCTCCAAGCCGCCGCGATGTGGTTTATGCAAAATGGCATGACCAACCCTGACAATGCCGGTGCTGGTTCGACCGATTTCATGCACATGTTTGGGCTGGTGTCGCTCGGTCATATGTGGGCGATGATGGCGAAAGCCGCGCAAGAGAAGCTGGCGGCAGACGCCAACGGTCAAGCCGAGTTTTTCAACACCAAGCTGGTGCTCGCCCGCTTCTTTATGGAACGGATTATGCCGGAAACCATGCTGCGTCTGCATCGCATCCAGATTGGTGCCAATACTGTGATGGAATTGCCCGCAGAAGCTTTCTGATTTGACTTGACCTTGCCGCGGATCAGCACAAACTGGTTTGCGGTTGATACGTTTTAATATCCGCGCGTTATTTCAGTCGCGCTCCGTTTGTTGAAGGAAAACCACATGGCCGACGCTTTTATATATGATCACGTGCGCACACCGCGCGGCAAAGGCAAAAAAGACGGCTCGCTGCACGAAGTGCCTGCGGTGCGTCTTGGCGCGAAAGTGCTCGAAGCCTTGCGCGATCGCAATGGTTTGGACACTTCTAAAGTCGATGACATTATTTTCGGCTGCGTCGATCCAGTCGGCGAAGCGGGCGCAGTCATTCCGCGTTCATCCGCGTTTGAGGCAGGATATGATTTCAAAGCGCCTGGCATTCAAATCTCGCGCTTTTGTGCGTCTGGATTAGATGCGATCAACATGGGCGCGGCAAAGATTGCCTTCGGCGCGGATGATATCGTGATT
>JBGTAU010000480.1:0-9242 GCA_041749675.1 Rhizobiaceae bacterium
CAATCATGCCGCCGATTGCGTGCAGCACATCGGGCTTCCAATTGCCTTCGACCTCTTCTGTGAAAACATTGGTGCCGACTTTGTCACACAGTGAGACATGAAAGTGCATACCGGAACCTGCATAGTCCGCTATTGGCTTGGCCATAAAGCAAGCAGTCACGCCATGGCGGCGGGCTTGGGCGCGCACAATGCGCTTCAGGCGCACAAGATCATCGGCCGCTTGCAACACGTCTTTGCGATAGTTCAACGTCAGCTCATATTGGCCCGGTGCATATTCGGATATCAACGTTTCAGCAGGCAGGTTTTCCTTGCGGGCAGCCTCGTAGATATCGCTGAATAAAGGCTCCATGCCGAGCAGATGGTCGACCGAATAAACTTCAGTCTTGCCGCTTTTGCGTCCGTCTAAAACAGCCGCAGCTGGCTGAACTTTGCCGTTGGCATCGCGCTCATTGGAAAGCAGGAAAAATTCCAATTCAAAAGCGCCTGCGGGATATAGGCCTTCAGCAGCCATTTCTTCAACCTGCCGCTTCAGCGCAAGGCGCGGGTCGGAAGTCATTGGTGCGCCATCCAGATGGAACATCGACATCAACAATTGGCCGCGCGGTGGGTTGGTGCCATGCAGCGGCGCGATAGTGCCGGGGATTGGCCAAGCGCGCATATCGCCGTCGCCACTATCCCAAATCAAACCAGTTTCGTGGACATCCTCGCCAGTAATATCCAATCCCAAAATCGAAATCGGCAAATGGCGTCCGCTTTCATAAAGCGCCATCAATTCATGGCGGCGGATGATTTTACCGCGGCCAATACCGTTGGCATCGGTGAGGACAATATCAAAAGCTTCAATTTCAGGATTGGCATCAAGAAATGCTGTGGCTTCTTGAGGCGTAGAACCAGTGGGGGATGTCATTTACAAATACTCTTCAAAATCACTTAAGTGGTCAATTCTTGCGTCACGGCGGCGAAGTTTTCGATCAATTGATCAATCTGCCTTTTTCGTGTCACCGGCGAAATCAACATCATATTGTGGAAAGGTGCAATGAGCGATCCGCGATTGAGCAGGCCAATGTGTATCGCGGCCTCCAATGCAGGGCGATGGGCCGCGTAAGCTTGGGCTCCATTTTTCAGCGGACCGGGCGCACAAATAAATTCCACGCGCGCTCCAACGCGGGCGACATGCCATGGGAGTTTGCGCTGCTCGATCACTTTGGAAAGACCCAGCTCTAGCCGTGCGGCAAGTTTTTCCATATGGTCATAGTTGTCTTTTGTCATGACCTTGGAAAGGCAAGCGCGCATGGCGGCAAACTGCATTGGGTTGGCCGACAGCGTGGTGCCAATGCCGGAATAACCCGCCTCGCGGGCGGCGTTGTAGACTGCGTAACGATCGGCAAGCTGTTGGCTGAGGCCCCAAACAGACGCTGGCACGCCGCCGGCCACAGGCTTGCCAAGGACAAAAATGTCCGGCTGCATCCCGTGCGTTTTCGTGTAGCCGCCAAGACCGGTGGAAATCGTATGTGTCTCGTCAATCAGCAAAAGCGTGCCGGTATCGGTGGTGAGTTTGCGCACAGCATCCAGAAAGCCAGTCGCGGGCAGCACCATGCACGAATTGGTCAACACAGGTTCCAGGATGACGCAAGCGATGTCTTTCTCAGATAGAATCGTTTTTAGGCCATTCACATCATTAAATTCGCAAACCACCGAGTTTGTAGTCAAGTCTACCGCTTGACCAACAAGACCGGGCTTGTGTGCCGTCTTGCCTTCTTTCAGCTTCACATAGGTTTCATCAACAGCGCCATGATAGCAGCCGTTAAACACGAGCACCTTTGACCGGCCCGTCACCGCGCGGGCAACGCGTAGCGCAAAGCGATTGGCGTCACTGGCAGTGGTGGCAATTTGCCAGCGGAATGGGCCAAAGCGTTCGACCAACAATTTGCCGACTTCCAATGCATCTTCTGTTGGTAGCATATAAGTAAGCCCGCGCTTGGCTTGGCGGCGAATGGCTTTGGTAACTGCCTTTGGCGAATGGCCAAACATCGAGCCCGTATCGCCAAGACAAAAGTCGTCGAGCAAATTGCCGTCTATATCCACAAGGCTGGCGTCCTTGGCTTTGTCCACCAGCATCGGATATGGCATTGGCCAATCCAGCATCCAGTGCATCGGAACACCAGAAATATACGGCGCAGCGCCCTTTGCCAGTGCTGCCTTTGTTTTCACGCGGTGCTTGGCATAAATTGCGTCTTGGCTTTTTTTGAAAGCGGCGATTTTTGAGGCGGCGATGCCACCGATGAGGCTGCTAATTTTTGTTGATGCCATTTGAGGTCAGGCGATGTGCGTCCCGTTGTTCTTGGGCGCATACTAGCTGGCGGTAATCGCGGCGGCAATCCGGCTTTTCTAAAGGTTCTTTAACTGAATTGCCTCAACAGCATGACTGGTTTGAAAGCGGTCATCATTGGTCACAAAGACAGTGCAATTGGCATTGATTGCAGATTGAAAATGGATCGCATCCACCAACTTCAAGCCTTTTTCAGCACCAGTTTTTGCCGCCGCAATGACAATTTCTCCGTTGATCGGAATAATACTGAGCAACCCGATTTCATAGAATAGTTCTTGATACTTAGCCGTTAAAGATTCGCGACCTTGCCGGTACGTTCCATATAAACACTCAGCAATACCGATTTCGCTCACATAAATCGGTATGTTGTTTGAGACTGCTGTTTCAATCACAGTTGCGACTTTGCCCTGAAGCGCGTCGTCCCGCTCAATAAAATAAATGATCGCATTGGCATCAAGATAGATAGATATGGCGGTTGAAATGACGTCCGCCATTATTCAGCGTTACCCCGAAATTTCCGGCTGATAGCGTCAAGTTCGTCAGGCGAAACCGAGCTAGCAACTTTCACCCCGATGCCCCCAAGTGCGAGCAATCGACTGAGCCGCTCCTGTTTGTCATTGGCTTGCGGGAGGTTTAGGTCACGGCTTAACTCTGGAATTTTCTTAGCGCGATCTATCGATATTGTGACCAGTGTTGGGCGACCATGCGAGGTGTGAACGACGGTTTCACGCCGTGCTACTTCCGTGAAATCGCCGTAACGGTCTTTGATTTCTTTCGATGTCATCAGTTTCATGGAGCTGTCCAATCAAATGGCTATTTGATCCATAATAGCTCTAAAATATCAAACTATCAAATATTTATCGCACACCAAAAATCGCACTCCCCACCCGCACATGGCTCGCACCGAAAGCAATCGCAGTTTTATAATCGCCGGACATGCCCATCGACAGCTTCTCTAACCCGCATTCTTTTGCCAGCTTCTTCAGCAGCGCAAAATGTGGACCGGGATTTTCGTTGGCGGGGGGAATACACATCAAGCCCTCAATCGACAGACCATGCACAGCGCGGCAGCGCGAGACAAATGCCCCTGTTTCGCGCGGATCAATGCCCGCCTTTTGTTCCTCTAATCCCGTGTTCACTTGTACAAAAAGCTTTGGGCTGCGCCCTTGTTTTTTCATCTCGTCAGCCAGCGCAACGGCAATCTTTTCGCGGTCGACCGTTTGTATCACATCAAACAGCGCCACCGCTTCGCCTGCCTTGTTGGATTGCAGAGGTCCGATGAGATGGAGCTCTATGCCATCAAATTCGCTGCGCAATTGCGGCCATTTGGCTGATGCTTCCTGCACGCGGTTTTCGCCGAATATCCTCTGATTTGCCCCTAGAACGGGACGAATTTCTTCAGCGTTAAAAGTCTTTGACACTGCGACCAGTGATACACTTCCCGCTTTGAGTCCCGCCAATTTTGCGGCGGCAGTAATGGTATTTCGTACTGTTTCAAGGCGGTCTACACTGGTGGACATGTTCAAAAACCTTCTGTTCTCATCATTTAGCCTTCAAAAGGTTGACGCCTAAGCGCAATCATGGTGAAGGTCCGGCACTTATTTTGATCCCTTATTTGCAGAGAATGACCGTTCATGGCAACCGAACGTTATAACCCACGTGAAACCGAGACCCGTTGGCAAAAAGCCTGGGATGCGGCCGCATTGTTTGAGACCAAAAACGAAGACAGTCGCGAAAAATATTACGTGTTGGAAATGTTTCCCCTATCCATCGGGACGTATCCACATGGGCCATGTGCGCAATTATACGATGGGCGACGTAGTCGCACGCACGAAACGGGCACGCGGCTATAATGTTTTGCATCCGATGGGCTGGGATGCGTTTGGTATGCCAGCGGAAAACGCAGCGATGCAGAACAAGGTCCACCCTAAGGATTGGACCTACCAAAACATTGACACGATGCGCCGTCAGCTGAAGAGCATGGGCTTGTCGCTGGATTGGTCGCGCGAGTTTGCGACGTGTGATGTGGATTATTATCACCGCCAGCAAATGCTGTTCGTGGACTTTATGGAAAAAGGCTTGGCTTATCGCAAGCAAAGTAAAGTGAATTGGGATCCGGAAGACATGACCGTGCTTGCCAATGAGCAGGTGATCGATGGTCGCGGTTGGCGCTCAGGCGCATTGGTCGAACAGCGCGAACTGACGCAATGGTTCTTCAAGATCACAGACTTTTCTGACGATTTGCTTGCCTCGCTGGACGAATTGCCCGGTTGGCCGGAAAAAGTGCGGCTGATGCAGAAGAATTGGATTGGAAAATCCGAGGGCCTTCAATTGCGCTGGGAGGTGGCGGGCAAAGCGCCGGTGAGCGAAATCGAAGTTTACACCACGCGGCCGGACACACTCTTTGGTGCGTCATTTTTGGCGATTGCCGCCGATCATCCGCTGGCAAAATCTTTAGCGGAAAACAATGCGGAACTGGCTGCATTTTCCGATAAGTGCCGACAGATGGGTACATCCGTTGCTGCGCTCGAAACCGCAGAGAAAATCGGCTTTGATACAGGTGTTAAGGTGCGTCATCCGTTTGACCCGGATTGGCTCGTGCCGGTTTATATCGGCAACTTCGTATTGATGGAGTATGGCACGGGCGCGATTTTCGGCTGCCCTGCGCACGATCAGCGCGATTTTGATTTTGCAACAAAATATCATTTGCCAATCACTACTGTCGTTCGCCCAGAAGGTGAAAGTGCAGATTGGGCAGTGGGTGACAAGCCCTACGACGGCGATGGAGTGTTGGTAAACTCACGTTTTTTGGATGGTATGACACCAAGCGCAGCGTTCAACGATATTGCCAATCGCTTGGAAGCCATGCCGCTTGGCAATATGCCGCAAGGCACGCTTAAAGTTCAGTTTAAGCTGCGCGACTGGGGTATTTCCCGGCAGCGTTATTGGGGCTGCCCGATCCCGGTTATCCACTGCGAAGTGTGCGGTGTGGTTCCGGTTCCGAAGAAGGATATGCCGGTTAAATTGCCGGACGATATCGAGTTTGATCGTCCCGGAAATCCGCTGGATCGCCATCCGACATGGCGTCATGTCAACTGCCCGCAATGTGGCAAGGCGGCGCGGCGCGAGACGGACACGATGGATACCTTTGTCGATTCGTCTTGGTATTATGCCCGCTTCACAGCGCCGTGGATGAACGAGCCGACGGACCGCAACGCTGCGGACGCATGGCTGCCGGTGGATCAATACATCGGCGGCATTGAGCATGCGATTTTGCATCTTTTATATTCGCGCTTTTTCGCCCGCGCCATGAGTGCGACGGGGCATTTGGGCGTGAGCGAACCGTTCAAAGGCCTGTTTACCCAAGGCATGGTGGTACATGAAACCTATCGCAATGCGGGCGGCTGGGTTGAGCCTGCCAATGTCTTGATCGAAGGTGACGGCGAGACACGCACGGCCAAACTTTTGGCCGATGGTTCGCCCGTTGACATCGGCTCGATTGAAAAAATGTCGAAGTCGAAGAAGAACGTGGTTGATCCCGATGACATCATTGCCTCCTACGGCGCGGATACTGCGCGTTGGTTTATGCTGTCGGATTCCCCGCCAGAGCGCGATGTGATCTGGACAGAGTCGGGTGTTGAAGGTGCGCATCGCTTTGTACAGCGCATTTGGCGCTTGATTGGCGATGCCAGTGATGGGCTGAAATCAGCAGGCGCTGCATCGGGTGACACTGGTGATGCAGGCGCTATTCGCAAAATTGCTCATAAAACACTGAAAGCTGTCGGTGAAGACATCGACCGGTTGGCCTTCAACAAAGCCGTTGCTCGCATTTATGAGTTGGTCAATGCACTTCACCCAGCACTTACTGCTCTTGCAGCGGGCAAAAGTGATGCGGCGCTCACGGCCGCTGCTAAAGAAAGTGTGGATATACTGGTGCAACTCATCGCGCCAATGATGCCACATTTGGCGGAAGAATGTTGGACTGTGCTCGGCCATAAAGGCATGGTGGCTGCGACAGCTTGGCCTAAATTTGATCCGGCGCTTGTCGTTGAGAATGACGTCACAATGCCGGTGCAAATCAATGGCAAGAAAAAGGGTGATTTGACAATTGCTCGTGATGCAGACCAAGCTAGTGTTGAGCAAGCTGTGCTTTCCATGGATGTTGTGCAAGCAGCACTCAATGGGCAAAGCCCGAAGAAAATTATTGTCGTACCGCAGAGGATCGTCAATGTTGTTGTCTAGACCAAACCCATTCCTATGTGCTGCGGTGTCAGCGGTTCTGTTGTTGAGCGTTGCGGCTTGCCAAGTGCGGCCGCTCTATTCCGATGTTTCGCCAAACGCTGCCGGTATATCGACGCCTGCGGCCCTGCAATCGATTGCTATTGTGGAAGCGACGACGCGTTACGGTCAGGAAGTGCGTAACCACATGATATTCCTTTTGGCAGGCGGCGCGGGTGAGCCTGCCAATCCTGCTTACAAACTGGATCTTGGTGTCACGTCGCAGATCATTTCAACAGCCAACATTCAAGTGGATGCGAGCGGCACAGGCCAGCCAACTGCCGGCGGCGTGGTGCTGACTTCGCTTTATGTTTTGACAGACGCTGCCACTGGCGCAAAGGTTAGCTCGGGCAAGCGCGCGGTAACCGCGTCGTTTGATAGGCCAACGCAGCAATTTGCGAGCCTACGTGCGCAACGCGATGCAGAAAACCGCGCTGCACGAGAATTGGCAGAATTGGTGCGTTTGGCACTGGCATCGGATTTAGCGAAGTAAACTATCTATTTCGACAGTGTATAGGCCATAATGCCGACGGTGACTAACAAGTAGGCGCTGGCTAATACATAAAATGCAGCGCGGTCTAATTTTATCGCGCGCGCATCATCACCGCGATGCGCCGCCCAAGACGTGCGCACCACTTGGCCCAAACTTGCGATAACGAAAATGTAGGCTGCAAAATACAGCATGTCGATCATCATCAAATAATCGACCTCTGGCAGCAGCGAGTTCGTGGTCAATTGAAGCGCCACAAGCGTTAAAAGTGCCGTGATGCCCATTCCAATACGGCCTTCGACAAAGCTTGGATGAATAAAAAACACCAGCGCCGCGCAAATCACCACAAGAAATATCGGTAAAATAGTTTTGATCGCGTAGGTCACAGTAGGGCGATGCACCGGCACGGCAATTGTAACGCGTGAATAGGGCTCAAGTTCTGTGAGGTTGGTGTCACCGAAATTTGTGGGATAGGCCTTTGATTCTACTGATAAGGTCGGTGACCCGAGGATATAGCCAGGGAGAGTCATTTCGGGGTTTAATGTGATCGCGTTGGTGTCTGGCACAAATATTTGCTTCGTCGCGCCCGCACTATTGTCTTCGAATTCAACTATGAGGCTCTGATCGTCAAAGGGGTATTTTTCAAGCGGGAGCTTGCTATTAAATTGGCCTTGATAGCGAATGGCCATATATTTAGATCCGTCAGCGAGCGTTTGAGGCTCTTCGTATAGAGGTGTTGGAATGTGTCCCCAAAGCTGGAATGGGTTCATATATTCTAAACTGGCGGAAGGGTTGATATCCGGATTTGTCCAACGCAGCCAAACATAAAAATCCATCGCATAGCTGTGCGTCTGCAAATCAAGTTGCTGAATATCATTGATATAGACACCAACGGTTACCTTCTCTGGTTCAGTTGGTGCGACAACTTCTGTCACCGCTGGCGCTGGTACAGCAGGAGCGGTTTCTTGGGCGATTAAAACAGCCGGATAAAGCAGAAAGATGATTGTGACTAAGACACAGCGCAGCGTTTTCATTTTTGAGCTTCCCCAACGTTACTCAGGGAAGCTAGCATTGAACGCCTATAGGTTGTCCAGTCCAAATCAGAAATATTTTTGGCGGCTAATCAATCGGCACAATTCTGTGCCGATTAAATATAATCAGCCAATTTTTTGGCCAGTTTTTGCCCAGTCAGCCACAAATCCGGCAAGACCTTTGTCGGTCAATGGGTGTGCGACGAGTGCTTTGAGCGTGGACGCTGGTATCGTGGCAACGTCAGCGCCGATGAGCGCTGCTTCTTTAACATGATTGACGGTGCGGATCGATGCGGCGAGGATTTGTGTTTCAAACGCATAATTGTCGTAAATCGTGCGAATTTCGCCAATCAGCTCCATGCCGTTCAAGTGGATATCGTCCAAGCGGCCGATAAAGGGCGAGATGTATGTTGCGCCCGCTTTGGCCGCGAGCAGGGCTTGATTGGCAGCGAAGCATAACGTGACGTTGGTTTTTACGCCCTTGTCAGTCAGCACTTTACACGCGCGCAATCCGTCCCAAGTCAGTGGCAATTTAACGACGACGTTCTTGGCGATTTTCTGCAAGATGGCGGCTTCTTTCAACATCGAGTCATAATCGAGCGAAGCGACTTCGGCAGACACTGGACCATCGACAACCGAGCAAATTTCCTCGATGACTTCGAACATCGGGCGGCCTGCCTTCATGATCAGTGTGGGATTGGTGGTCACACCATCGAGCAGGCCAGTTGCAGCCAGTTCGCGGATTTCTTTAACATCGGCAGTGTCAACAAAAAATTTCATTACGGGCTCCAATATTGAACAGTAGATTTGATCTTTATGGTAAGCCTACCCTGAGGTCACGTAAAGTCTTTTGCCCTTCGCATTTTGTCAAACCGCTGATAATCGCTAAGCTTGAAAATGCCGATGACCCAAGATTCGCAAACCAAACGCAACATTGTTCCCGTACTGGTCCCCATGCCAGCAGAGCGGGGCTATTCATATGTCTTGCCGGACGGCGTTGATGCGCCACCAGGCTCAATCGTACAAGTTCCGCTCGGTCCGCGCCAAGTGTTTGGTGTGGTTTGGGATGGGGCGGGCGATGCTGTTGATTCGAAAAAGCTGAAAAGTATCACTC